>JANXYA010000194.1 GCA_025350345.1 Gammaproteobacteria bacterium | reverse complement strand
CTTTACCGTGTAACCGCGTCCCTGCAGGCACGCACTCAAGGCCCGGCGGTAATTACCGGCGAGCTGATCGAGACCGTAATCGCGCTGATCGTTGACGGCATTGATGCGCCGCTGCTCATCAGCGGCCCGCTCGGCACGGGCCGAGTCGGAGGCAGCGCCCAGCAGCGCGCCTGCCACGGCTCCGAGCAGGGCTCCGCCGCCGGCTTCGCGCGGACGGGACACCGCTGCGCCGATGATCGCTCCGGTGGCGGCACCGGCCACCGTGCCGGCACCGGGCGGCGGCATCGCCACCACCTCGATTCGCTCATGGGGGGCGACCTGGGGGACGCTCGGATCAAAGCCGCTTTGCTGCACCGACCAGGTGTGGCACTCGTAGCGATCGCGATCGAGCTGCGCCGGGCTCTGGCCCGCCGCCGGGTACATGTACACGTGGGTATCGGGGAGCGGAGCCACGGTCGGCGGCGGTGGCCTCGGCTCAGCCATCGGTTCGGTGACACAGCCGGCCAGGGTGGCTAGAACCACACCGGAAAACAAGGTCTTGCAATTCATGGCAATTCACCGCTACGTGCTTAGGCACGGTATAAAAACGCTCCGCGAGCCGTTCGGTTGACATCATCCCGGCCGATCACTGCGGAGCAGGGCTGCACCTGACTGGGACCGGTGCCGGCCCGCCAGGTTCACCAGGTTCAACATATTCCCGCCGGCGACCCGGCAATGCCGAACAGTGTGCGCGCCGCCGCCGTGGTGTGCGCCGCGCAGGCATCGAGCGCCTCGCCACGCAGTTGCGCCACGGTGGCTGCGATGTGACGCAGGTACGCCGGCTCATTCCGACGCGCGGGCGGGCGCGGCGTCAGATCGCGCGGCAGCAGATAGGGCCCGTCGGTCTCGAGCAGGAGCCGTCCGGCGGGTATCAACCGCACCAGCGCCTGCAGCTGCCGGCCGCGCCGCTCGTCGCAGATCCAGCCGGTGATGCCGATATGCAAGCCGAGTTCGAGGTAGGCGTGCAGCTCGGCTTCGCCGCCGGTAAAGCAGTGTGCGACCCCGCGCAGCGCACCGGCGTGCCCGCGCAGTGCGGCCAGGAAGTCCAGGTGCGCATCGCGCTGGTGCAGGAACAGCGGCTTGCCGCACTCGGCGGCCAGCGCCAGCTGCGCGGCAAACGCTCGGCGCTGGGCCGGTTGCGGTGAGTAATTGCGGTAGTAGTCGAGCCCGCACTCGCCTGCGGCGAGGATGCCCGGCTCGGCAAGCAGCGCGCGCAGGCGCGGCAGCTCAGCGGCGGTGAGCTCGCCGGCATGATGCGGATGCACCCCGGCGGTGGCAAACAGGCGCCCGGGATGCGCCCGCGCGAGTGCCAGCGCCGCGCTGCTTGAGCTCAGCGTCGAGCCGGTCACGATGAGCTGCACGACACTGGCGCTCGCGGCGCGCGTGATCACCGCGTCGCGGTCGGCGTCGTAGCTGTCGTGCGCCAGGTTGACGCCGATGTCGATCAGTTCCATGGCTGCGCCAGTTTACTAGCGCCCGCCCGACAGGGCCCCCCTGATATGATGCCCCGCGATGGCTAGCGCGGCAGTGCAGCAGTTGCCCCTCTGGGAAGAACGCGGCGTCGAGGCGGCCTGGCGCGTGCGACGCAGCGAGCGGGCGCGGCGCCTGGGCGTGCGGGTGTTCCACGATGGCTCGGTGGAGGTGGTGGTGCCCCCGCGCGCCAGGCCGCGCGAGGTTCAGGATTTCGTCGCGCGCCATCAGGCGTGGATCGAACGCCAGCGCCAGCGTATTGCACCGGCGACCGTCGCCTTTCCGCCCGAGCGGCTCGAACTCCATGCGATTGGCGAAACCTGGATCTGCCGTGCCGTACCGCTTTCGGTCCTGGTCCGCGAGGCCGCGCCGGTACCGGGCGGTGGCGTGCTCGAGTTGAATGCGAGCGCGGAGCGTGCGGCCCTGCGCTCGGCACTGCTTGGCTGGCTCGCCGCGCGCGCCGCGGCCGCATTCCCGCCGCGCCTGGCCGCGCTCGCGGCCGGGTTCGGGTGCAGTTATCGGCAGGTGCAGATCCGCCGCCAGCGCACGCGCTGGGGGAGCTGCTCGAGGCGCGGCACCATCAGCCTGAATTTTTGCCTGCTGTTTCACCGCCCGGCCGTGTTGCGCTACCTGATGGTGCACGAGCTGGCGCACCTGACGCACCTGAGCCACGGGCCGCGTTTCTGGGGCCTGGTCGCGCAGTACGAGCCCCACTGGCAGGAACTTGATCGCGAGTTGACGCGGGGCTGGCGCATGGTGCCCGGCTGGCTGCTGAGCGCGCTCCGCGCGTAGACGCGGCTACACACGAGGAGCAGGCCTTGAGCAACAAGCCGCCGCCCGGGGAGCACAGCGCCAGCGTTGATCTGAGCGATGAGCCGGTGCACTGGAATCTGGGCGAGTCCCAGTCCTACGGCACTTACCTGCACCTCGACCTGCTGCTGTCCGCGCAGCGGCCGCTGACGGCGGAACATGGCGAGATGCTGTTCATCATCGTGCACCAGGTGTCCGAGCTGTGGCTGCGGCTCATGCGCCACGAACTCGCCGCGGTCATGGAATGCGTGCGCCGCGACGATCTGGACCCTTCCTTCAAGATGCTGAGCCGGATCGGGCGCGTGCAGGCGCAGCTCATGGCGGTGTGGGAAGTGCTGTCGACGATGTCACCATTTGACTATTCGGCGTTCCGCAACGCGCTGGGCCGCTCCTCCGGGTTCCAGTCCCAACAGTACCGGCTGCTCGAGTTCCTGCTCGGCAACAAGAACGCAGCCATGATCGAGGTGCATAAGCACGAGCCGCACGCG
>JANXYA010000100.1 GCA_025350345.1 Gammaproteobacteria bacterium | reverse complement strand
CAATTGCGCGCGCCAGGATGTGGAGCGTGCGCGCAGCGCCAGCCACCTCAGCATCAGTGCGATCACCTCGCTCTCCGCGAAGTGGCTCGGCCCGCTGCTGTTCAACTGGAGCAACCTGCGCAGCGACTCGACGCTGGTGCTCGATGCCAGCGACGCCGAGCCGCGTGTCGACGCCGGCGAGGTCGATTTCCGGGCGTCGTACGGTCCTCGGCGACGGACGCATCAGCGTCATGCGCGGCTGTTCACCGATTTCGTCACGGCCGTTGCGAGCCCGGCGTGCATCTCGGCAGTTGGACCGATCCGGCATCCCCGCAACTTGCTCCGCAGGCCGCTGCTGTGGACCGACTGGGGTCCCGAGTACGCGAAGCTACCGACCTGGCTCGAGTGGCCGCCCGCGACCGGCGTTTCGGTGGAGAGGCTGCGGGCCCGTTTGACCCTGGCGTCCTCGAGCGCGGCGGTCGATGCAGCGATCGAGGGCCGCGGCTATGCGCTGGCACCGCATTCGATGATCGCGAGCGCAGTCGCGAGCGGGGTGCTTGCCATCATTCACCCCTTCGTGCTGCCGCTGCCGGATTCCTATTTTCTCGCCTGGAGCGGCGAGGCGCTCGACAAGCCGATCGGGGCAGCGTTCCACGCGTGGCTGATCCGTGAGGCGCGCCGGTTCGACTACAAGGCGTAGCCTCACTCTGCAGGCGTCCATGTGGTCGCCTGCTGGAGTGGATGCGCGGAATTCGGTCCGGCGCGGCTAGGCTTCCTGCGGCGCGTCGCCGCGGGCGGTGCGGCCGGCGTCAATGAGCAGCCAGGCGGCGGCGCTCGCAAGCGCGCAGCCCGTGCCGACGAGAAAGGCGACGTTCCAGGCGCCTCGGCCGGACAGGAACGCCACGATCGGTATTCCGACCACGCCGCCGAGGGCGCCGCCGGTATTCATGACCCCACCGACCGCCATCGTGTTGCGGCGCCCGATCGTCATCGCCGCCGCCCAGAACGAGCCTTCCGTGAGTTCGACCAGGCCATAGCAGATCGACAGCATCGCAATGGCGACATACGGATTGCCCGCGTGGGTCGCGGCGAGTAGCAGCAGGCCGGCCGCGGGCAGTGCGACCAGCGGCGTGAGGCGCAGGCCCCGCCGGCTGCCAAGACGCACGAAAAGCGCGCTCGCGATCACGCCGCCGATCCCGGCGCCGAGACCTGCTGAAATCGGCGGCGCGGTCGCGAGCCAGCCGCTCTCGAGTACCGAGAAGTGCCGCTCCTGCACGAGGTACAGGAAGCACCAGTTACCCAGCATGTAGAACACATAGTTCATCGAGAAATAGGAGAACGCGAGCAGCAGCACGTCGCGTTCGCGAAGAATGCTCCACAGCTCCCGCAGCGTCACGTGGTCGTTGATCTGCTCGGACGTCGAATCGCTCAGTAGTTCGAGTTCCCGGGCGGAGACCGAACGATGCTCGCGCGGCTCATTGCGTCCGTACCACGCCCACCACAGAAACAGCGGTATCGCCGGAAGCGCGGTCCACATGAGTGCCCGCTGCCAGCCAATCGTCGTCATCAGTGCAGCGATGAACGGGGGCGCCAGGGCGCCGCCGAGCCCGAGGCCCATGGTCTGCAGGCCCTGCACCAGCGCCCAGCGGCGCGGCGGAAACCAGCGTTCGAAGACCCCGGTCGACACCGGGAATGTCGGCGCCTGGGCCATGCCGAGCACGAACTGCAGCGCGAACAGCACCACGAACAGTGTTGCGCCACCGAGCAACTCCGGGGCGCCGGCGGTCAGGCCGATGCAAACCAACGACACCACGCCGATGCCGAGAAAAGTCCAGCGTGCGCCCCAGCGCTGGCCCAGCACCCCACCCGGTATCTGGCAGAGCATGTAGCCGATGACGAACGACTGTTCGATCCAGCCGATCTGCATCTGGCTGAAATGCAGCTCCGGGATCATCCGCTCGGCCGCGACGGTCAGGCCGCGCTGCTGGAGATACTCGAGAAAGCCGATCGCGAACAGGAAGCCGAAGATCCGCCAGCGGATCGGCACCAGTTGCGGTCGGCCGAGGCTGTTCACGGCGCGGGCCACACCCCATGGCGAACGCGGACTGATGCATCGAACACGGGTCACCCCCTCGCAGCGGTTGCTTTGAGCCCAGGCAGCGTCGCGTGCGGGCGCGGCGACACCGGGAGATGCATCAAGCGCGTGCGCGCCCCTTTGACTCGAGCCGCGGGGCGCGGCGATCGCATTTCAGACCGCGAATCGGCCGCCCAAATCTACAGGTTTCCATGACGCGGACATAGTGAAACCGCCGGGACGCGCGGCGTTCTGGCGAAGGCTTTCGTGATACCCGGTGGATGCGGGCGCGCAGCGATTCCCGTCGGTCGGCTTGCAGGTGCGGACGCTGCAACCTATACTTAGGCATATGCCTAACCACTTGCCAGCCCTCGATGGCGTCTTCCGCGCCCTTGCGGACACGACGCGGCGCGCGGTGCTGGCGAGGCTGAGCGCCGGGCCCGCATCAGTCAGCGAGCTGGCCGCTCCGTTCGACATGGCACTGCCGTCCTTCATGCAGCACCTCAAGGTGCTGGAAGACAGCGGATTGATCCGGTCCGGCAAGGCCGGGCGCGTGAGAACCTGCCGGCTCGAGCCCCGTGCGCTGCAGGGCGCCGAAGGGTGGCTCGGACGGCAGCGTTCGCTGTGGGAGCGTCGTTTGAGTCAGCTCGACCGGTACCTGCTCGAGCGTCCCTGACCAGGAGCCGATCGCCATGCTTACCAACTACGACACATTCGATCCCGAGCTGGACCTGCTGCTGGAACGCACGGTCGAGGTTCCGCGCGAGCGC
>JANXYA010000058.1 GCA_025350345.1 Gammaproteobacteria bacterium | reverse complement strand
GTTCTCGAGTATCAAGGTGGTGACGGTGATCATCTTCCTGGCGGTGGGTGCCTTGATGATCACCGGCATGATCGGCGCGCACGGCGGCGGACTGCACAACTGGACACTGGCCGACCCGGCGAGTGGGGCACACGCCCCTTTCGTCGGCGGCCTGACCTCGGTGCTGCTGGTTTTTCTGGTGGCAGGCTTTTCCTTCCAGGGTACCGAAAGCGTGGGCCTGGCCGCGGCTGAAACCGCCGACCCGGTCAGAAACGTGCCCAGGGCAATCAGGAGCGTGTTCTGGCGCATCCTGCTGTTCTACATCGGCTCGATCTTCGTCGTCGGCACCCTGATCAGCTTCAATGACCCCAACCTGTTGCACGGCGATGAGGGTCACATCGCCTACTCGCCGTTCACGATGATATTTCAGCACTTGCCGCGATTCGGCTATTACGCCGCCCACCTGATGAATGCGGTGATCCTCTCCTCGGTCCTGTCCTGCGGAAACTCGTCCATGTACGTGGCCTCGCGCATGCTCTACGCGATGTCGCACAGCCGCAAGGCACCGGCGCTGTTCGGTCGTCTCAACGGACGCGGCGTCCCGGTCGCGGCGCTCCTGGCCACCGGCCTGGTCAGCGCGACGGCCTTCTTTACCAGCCTGGTCGGAGACCAGAGGATCTACCAGATCTTCTACAACGCCTCGGGCCTGAGCGGCTTCATCATCTGGCTGGGCATCGCCATCTGTCATTTGCGCTTTCGC
Source organism: Gammaproteobacteria bacterium (assembly GCA_025350345.1). Taxonomy (GTDB): domain Bacteria; phylum Pseudomonadota; class Gammaproteobacteria; order Steroidobacterales; family Steroidobacteraceae; genus FEN-1191. The sequence goes on along the minus strand of JANXYA010000058.1, from coordinate 2,673 downwards.
AGGGCCTGGATCGCGCAGGGCCGGAGGCTGGACGAGCTGAAATTCAGGGCCAAGTTCTACCCCTACGGGCCGTGGCTCGCAGTCATCCTCTTCACGATCGTCCTGTTCGGCGCCAACATCGGCGTGTTCCAGGCGCCGGTCTTCTCATGGTTCAATTTCATCACCGGCTACCTGATGATTCCCATCTTCATCGCGCTCTACCTGGGGCACAAGGTGCGCAACAAGACCCGCCTGGTGTCGCTGACGGACTGCAATTTCGAGATGGAATGACTCCGGGCGGTGCTCAGGGGGAGCCGATCTTCCCGATATCGGCCAGCAGCGCCGCCCGCGTGACCGGGCGCCCGAGGAATCGGCGCAGGAGCTCTCGCGGCTCGATCTCCCCGCCAAAGCGGAATAGCCCGGCCGAGACAAAGCCATACCAGGCGGCATTGCCGGCATCAAATGCACCGATGTTCGCGCGAATGCGGGCCCGCAGATCCGCCGTGACGAACGCGCCGAGTGCGTAGGTAATCATGTAGCCCGGATCGTCCACGAGCTGGCCCCGGACCGCCCACCACGACAGCTCCGGGTGCGGCGCGATGTGCAGGTAGTGACTGGTGATGTCCGTCCACACCACGTTCGGGTCGCTCGCTGGGCTGCGCGCCATTCTGATTTCAAACAGTCCCCATGCAAGGTCCAGAACTACGGCACCCAGTCGCGCACGCCTGCCATCGCCCGCCGTGCCAGCGCAGCCGAGGTATTTGCGCTGCCAGGCCGGGTTGAACACGCTCCAGCCCGTGATATCGGCAAAGGATTCGTCAGCCAGGGACAGATCGTCGGGCATCTGCAGCGACGGCCGCGCACGGATGGCGGCGTAATGCACGGCGTGACCGCTCTCGTGCGCCAGTTCGTTGGCGCTGCCGAGACCCTCCTCCCCCAGGTGTATGGAGACACGCGCGATTGCCGGGCGCCAGGCGCTCCCCACGGTACGTCCAATGCGTGCGACATCCGTGTAATCGACCGGCGCCTTGTCAGGCCGCGCATCCACGTCCACGATCACCTGCAGGCGAGTGAGATCTGCGCCCAGGTCACTGAAGAAGCTTGCGTTGGCCGCCTGCATGTTGTGTGCACAGTCCTGCACCTCGCGTGCCGCACGGGAATACGCGTAGCGAAAGTCCCAGGGCTCCAGCGTCGCGGTCTGCACCCTGCCCCATGCCTGCAGTGCCTGTTCGAGCCAGCGCTCGCCCGTTCCGGCCGGCAGCCCCAGCGACGCCTCCGCGTTCGCAATGTTGGCGGCGGCGTGCACCGCTTCGGCAGCAATCATGCGCCGATACGGACTGTCTGGCGCATTCTGGCCGTTGATCGCGCGCCACAGCGGCTCCATGGCCATGAACAGCGCGCGCCGCCGCTCCGGCTCGGCAATCCGCGTAAGCAGTTCCAGCGAATCCCCGCGTGTATAGCGGTAGCCCTCGAACTGGATCTCATCGCCCACACTGCTGAAGCAGGCATATAGCGCCGTACGCAGCTCCCGACCAGTCGCGCCCGGCCGAGCCGCATCGGCACAATGTCCCGTGGGCGCCAATGAGGAGCTGGTGCGATCGGCCATAGCAGAGCGCATGCCGGCCAGCGCACGCCGACCCTGCGGGGATAATCGCTTCCCTGAAACCGCAGCCAGGGCAGCATTCAACGCCTTGAGGCTCCGGTCGAAACGCACTTGCCAGCCGGCGCGGTCGAGCCCGTCGAAGCGCTCGGACACTCCGGAATCGATGGTCGCGATGGCGCCTGCCGCATCCAGGAAATCCGCAAAGGTCGGCTCTGCGGCATTGAGCCAGCGCTCGTCCGGCGAATCCGCCGCAACCGCTGCCACCGCACCCAGGGCCGCGAGGATCGTCAGAACAATGGCGCGGCACGCCGGCCTGACCAAGGTGATGCCGCTGCGGAGACAAGCGCGCAGGTGCGAGCTCATGGCAACTTCAATTGCTGCCGCAGTGCCTGGTAGCGAGGATCAGGCTCCAGACTCCTGAAGCAATCCCTGCGGTACGCGAAGCTGTCATATGCGCCAGAATTCCGCGCGACGAAAGTGCGGAGCCACCGAATGGCGTGATCGGCATCATGCCGACACGCGTAGAATGCGGCGATTTCGCTGGCACCATCGTCGGAATGTTTCAGTTCATAGGTCGCAATGGCCCGATTGGCGTCGTCGCTGCGTCCAGCCGCGTCGAGGGCGAATGGCAGCGTTTCCTCGCGCCAGGCTGCGTCAGGTTCCGCCTCCGCCTCCGTAACGGCCTCAACCGGCTTGTGGTCCGTGAGCAGTATGTTCGCGAGCATGCCGTGCAGGCCGGCAGCAATCGTATCGATCTGGGCAGCCTTCCGGTAGGCAACCTCCGCCTCGCCAAGGCGATTCAACCTGAATGAAGCATCGCCCACGGCGGCAAAACTCCACTCATTGAGCGGATCGGCGGCCACAGATCGTTGGGCGAAGGCCAATGCCTGGTCGAGCCGGCCGGCCTTGAGCTCGAACCAGGAATAGAAGCGCAGCATGACGGGGCTCCCGGGCTCGAGTCCAAGTGCCGCATTGAACTCCACCTCAGCTGCAGGCAGGTTGGCGTCGCAGTATTGGATGGTAGCGCCTTTGGCCGCGTGGGCCGCGGCCAGTGCGGAATTGAGCTTGAGAGCCTGGTCTGCCGCGGCGTG
>JANXYA010000056.1 GCA_025350345.1 Gammaproteobacteria bacterium | reverse complement strand
CCGGGTTTGTGTACCTGCTGATCACGCACGTGGGCGCGCTTGCCATCCTGCTCAGCTTCGGTGTCATGCAGGGCGGCAGCTGGCACTTCACCTTCGATGCCATGCGAGTAGCGCACCTGTCGCCACACTGGGCCGCCGCGGCCTTTCTGCTCGCGCTGTTCGGCTTCGGCGCCAAGGCCGGCCTCGTGCCGCTGCACGTCTGGCTGCCGGAAGCGCACCCGGCTGCGCCTTCGCCCGTCTCGGCCCTCATGAGCGGGGTCATGATCAAGATGGCGGTCTACGGCATGCTGCGGGTGAGCTTCGACCTGCTGGGCCAACCGACGTGGTGGTGGGGACTCGTGCCCCTGGGCGTGGGCCTCGTCACGGCGCTGTATGGAGTGATCTTCGCCGCCGCGCAGACCGACATGAAGCGCCTGCTGGCGTACTCCTCGATCGAGAACATGGGAATCCTGTTCACGGGCGTGGGACTCGCCATCGTGTTCCAGGGCGTCGGCCGGCCCACCCTGGCGGCGCTCGCCCTCATCGCCGTGCTCTATCACGCGCTCAATCACGCCTTCATGAAGAGCCTGCTGTTTCTCGGCACCGGCGCGGTGCTCCACGCCACCGGGGAGCGCAACCTCGGGCGCCTGGGTGGGCTCATCCACCAGATGCCGTGGGTGGCCTGGTTGTCCCTGATCGGCGCGCTGGCAATTGCAGGCCTCCCGCCGCTGAACGGATTCGTCTCCGAATGGCTGCTGCTGCAGGCTTTCCTGTTCGCCAACGAGGTGCCGCACTCGTTCGTGAACATGCTGCTGCCGCTCGGCGCCGCGCTCGTGGTGCTCGCGGCGGCGCTGGCCGGCTACGTCATGGTGAAGTTCTACGGCGTGATTTTCCTGGGCAAGCCGCGCGAGGCCAGCCTGGCCCGGGCACGTGACGCCGGGATCCTCGAGCGCCTGGGACTGCTCTGGCTGGGCCTCGGCTGCGTGCTGCTCGGTCTCCTGCCGGCCCAGATCATCCCGGTACTCAGCACGGTGAGCGCCCGGCTGGGAGTCGGTGCGCTGCCGGCAGGGTCCGCGCCGTGGTGGCGACTGGAACCGCTCCCGGACCGGCAGGCCTCCTACGCGCCGCTGATTTTTCTCGCCGCCGTGCTCTCCGTCATCGCGCTCACCACCCTGCTCGTCCGGGCTCTGTATCACCGGCGCGTGCGCCGCGCGCCGGCGTGGGACTGTGGCTTCGCGCTCCTCGATGCGCGGATGCAGGACACCGCCGAGGGCTTTGGCCAGCCCATTCGGCACATCTTCGCGCCCTTCTTCGGGATGGCACGGAGCCTGCCGAGCGCTTTCGAGCGTCAGCCCCGCTACCACGTGGTGGTGACCGACCGGATCTGGCGGCGGCTGTACCAGCCGATGCAATCCATCGTGCAATGGGTCGCCGACTCGCTGGCCTGGCTCCAGCAGGGCCGGATATCCACCTACCTGCTCTACAGCTTCGTCACACTCATCGTGCTGCTGGCGCTCGTGCTATGAGGGCCGGCTAGATGAATCCGATGGAATGGCTCACGCAGACGCTGGCGGTCGTCGCCGCCCTGGTGGCGGCACCGCTGTTCCTCGGCTGGATCAACCAGTGCCGCGCCTGGCTGCAGAACCGCAGCGCACCGAGCATCCTGCAGCCCTATCGCGGCCTGGTGAAGCTCTTCCACAAGGACGCCGTGCTCGCCGAGTCGGTGTCTCCCCTGTTCCGCGCGGCACCCTACGTCGTCTTCGCCGCCATGGTGACGGCGGCCGCGATCATTCCCTCCACCAGTACCCGCTTGCCGTTCGCATCAGCCGCCGATGCGATCGCACTGGTCGGGCTGTTTGCGACCGCGCGCGTGTTCCTGTCGCTCGCCGCCATGGACGTCGGCACGGCCTTCGGCACGCTCGGCGCGCGGCGCGAGATGATGGTGGGTTTCCTGGCCGAGCCGGCGCTGCTGATGATCATCTTCGTCGCCTCGCTGATCTCGGCCACCACCGCCCTGCCGGTCATCTCGGAGCAGCTGGCGGCGCACAGCCTCGGACTGTATCCGAGCCTCGCCTTCACCAGCGTCGCCTTCACCATGGTGCTGCTGGCGGAGAACGCCCGCATCCCGGTGGATAATCCCTCGACCCATCTCGAGCTCACGATGATCCACGAGGCGATGATGCTCGAGTATTCCGCGCGGCACCTGGCGCTGATGGAGTGGGCGGCGGCCCTCAAGCTGTTCAACTACGCCTGCATCGGGTTTGCGCTGTTCATCCCCTGGGGCACCGCGATGGGCCGCGCAGGGCCTGCGGCGCTGCTGCTTTCCGTGCCGCTCCTGGGCGTCAAGCTGCTGCTCGCCGGGGCTGGGCTGGCCCTCATCGAGACCGTGTCGGCCAAGCTGCGCGTCTTCCGCGCGCCGGAATTCCTGGCGACGGCGTTTCTGTTTGCCGTGCTCGGGCTGCTCGTCCACCTGCTGCTGGGAGCCTGAAGCGTGAGTCCATTGCCCTTCTCGCTCCAGCTCGTCAACGCCCTGGCCACGCTCCTGCTGCTGAGCTCCTTCGCGATGCTCTCGCAGCGCCGCGTCGTCAGCCTCGTCAACCTGCTGGCCCTGCAGGGCACCGTGCTGTTCCTGGCTACGCTCCTGCTCGCATGGCGCACCGGGCAGCATCATCTGTACGTGTCGGCGGCGCTGACCCTGGCGCTCAAGGTGTGCTTCCTGCCCTGGCTCCTGCACCGCCTGATCCGCAAGCTCGGGGTCTACTGGGACGCGGAGCCGCTCCTCAACATCAGCGGCACGATGCTGCTGGGCGTGCTGATCGTGGTGTTCTCCTTTGGCCTCGCGCAGCCCATCGTGGCGCTCGCGAGCACCGCCACGCGCAGCGGCATCGGCATCGCGATTGCCGTCATCCTGCTCGCGTTCCTGACCATGATCACGCGGCGCAAGGCTACCTCGCAGCTGATCGGGTTCCTGTCCATGGAGAACGGGCTGTTCTTCGGCGCGATGAGCGCCACCTACGGCATGCCGATGATCGTCGAGCTCGGCGTGGCGCTGGACGTGCTGGTCGCGATGCTGGTCCTGGGCGTGTTCTTCTTCCAGATCCGCGAGCAGTTCGACAGCCTCGACCTGCACCATCTCGAATCGCTCAAGGAAGGGAAGTAGCGTGGAATTCATCCTGCTGCTCGGCACGCCGCTGGCGGGCGCGATCACGCTCGGGCTCATCGGGAATCGGCGCTGGGCAGCCGAGGCGAACTCATTGTTCAGCCTCGGCACCTTTCTCGCCGCCTGCGCCCTGACCGTTCGCGTCATCGGCGCCGGCAACCTGCTCGTCGGCCGCGAGCAGTTCTTCATCGACCCGTTCAACGTGTTCCTCGTGACCCTGACCGCCTTCGTCGGCCTGACCACTTCGCTCTTTTCCCGGCCATACATGCGCATCGAGACGGAGCGCGGCCGGATCACGCCGGGGCGCCTGCGCCTCTACCACAGCATGTACCAGCTGTTCATGGCGACGATGCTGATCGCGCTGACGACCAACAACCTGGGACTGATGTGGGTCGCGATGGAGGCCGCGACGCTCTCGACGGTGCTGCTGGTGACGCTGTACCGGACGCCCGCCAGCCTCGAGGCCGGCTGGAAATACTTCATCCTCTGCGGGGTCGGCATTGCCCAGGCGCTGTTCGGGACCATGCTGGTGTATTTCGCCGCCGAGAAGGTGGTCGGCGCGGAGGGTGTCACGGCCCTGCTGTGGACCCATCTGTTCGTGGTCAAGGGCCAGCTCGAACCGGTGGTGCTCAGTCTCGCCTTCGTCTTCCTGCTGGTAGGCTATGGGACCAAGGTGGGGCTGGCCCCGCTCCACAACTGGCTGCCCGACGCCCATGCCGAGGGGCCCACGCCCATCTCGGCGGTGCTGTCGGGCCTGCTGCTGAACGTGGCGATCTACGCCGTGGTTCGCTGCAAGGTGCTGGTGGAGGGTTCGCTCCAGACGCAGCTGCCCTCGCGCATGCTGATGGGCTTTGGACTGCTTTCGGTGGTCCTGGCCGCGTTCTTCCTGTGGCGCCAGCGCGATATCAAGCGGCTGTTCGCCTATTCCTCCATCGAGCACATGGGCATCATCGCGTTCGCGTTCGGGATCGGCGGCCCGATCGCGAATTTCGCCGCCCTGCTGCACATGACGGTCCATTCGCTCACCAAGTCCGCCATCTTCTTTGCCGTGGGCCACGCCACGCAGAAGGCCGGCACGCAGTTGATCGCCGACATTCGCGGCCTCGTGACCCTGAGTCCGACGGTGGGCTGGGGACTGATGATCGGCACGCTCGCGATCCTCGGCATGCCGCCGTTCGGCCTTTTCGCCAGCGAGTTCCTGATCCTGACCACGGCGATGAGGGAACAGCCCTGGGCGACGCCCATCCTGCTGCTCGCCCTCGGTGTCGCCTTCGCCGCCATCTTCGGGCGCGTGCAGCCGATGGTGTTCGGGGACAGCAACGTCAAGCGCCTGCCGCATTCCCCGGCGCTGCTGCCCGTGTTTGCCCATCTGGGGCTGGTGCTCATGCTGGGGGTATTCATTCCGCCGTATCTCGCGCACTGGTATCGCGCGGCCGCCCTGCTGATCGGGGGGCACTGATGAGCGTGCGCCACTGGCTCGATCGCGCCGCCGTGCTTCCCGGCGCCCCCGGGGCGCGCCTGCTGCGCGCGACGCCGCTGGAATGGCGTCCGCTGGCGCAGGACGTGATCGCCAGCCACG
>JANXYA010000031.1 GCA_025350345.1 Gammaproteobacteria bacterium | reverse complement strand
GTACGGCTACGACGGCTTCATGTACTCGGTCGGCCAGCGGTAACTCTCCGCGCTCCCAGCCTGTGCGTAGGCCGGGGCACACGGCAGGCATGGTGCGGCCAGCAGCGCGGCGAGCAGGCCTGGTTTGAGCGTGCGGCCCATCCTGGGTCCCCCGATTGCCCTACGCATAATCCGCGGCAATCTGTGCGGCCAGCTGGTCGAATTCGCGACCGGCCCGCCGTGAGTAGAGCAGTGCGATCACCCAGGCCACCACGAATTCGCTGAGTGCGAACAGCAGTCCGACATTCACGACGCCCCAGACACGAATCCTGAACAGGTCCTGGAAATAGGCCGCGCCGATGGGCAGCAGGAAGTAATACGCGACCGACAGCATCATCAGGCTCCACAGGAGCCGTGTCTTGCGCCGGTGCAGGGTCTGGAAGCGCGGGTCCTGGATGAGCGCATCCCAGTCCACCGTCTCATGGCTCGCCATGCAGCACTCCCATCAGGCGGGGCGCCTAGGGTTTCGCGTAGGCCCAGCCGGCGATGCGCCACCCGGCCGGTTGTTTCTGCAGGGCGATCGTCAACTTCGCACCGATCTCCCGCACCTCGATTCCCTTCCTCTTGAACACGTAGTCCAGGGAGATGAGCACATAGGCGTGGCCTTCGCTGACATTGATGTGTCGTGCCTTGCCGAGGGTGACAAATCCATCGGTGATGCCGTTCTTCCGGGCGTCGGCGTCGTAGGCATCGAACCACCTCGAACAGGCGTGCGCACCGTGCCACTCGTAGGGCGGAACGTCGTCGATGATGGACGCCTCATCCGCACAAGCCGCGATCGCCGACTTGGTGTCGCCCTTATTGAAAGCATCCACGAATTGATGCACGAGCGCCATCACGTTCGTCTTTTCGGAGGCGACCGCCGGTCCCGACACCAGTGCGACCGCAGCCAACGAGAGCAAAGTCGTCTGCCAGATCCGCATGATTCCTCGGCCCCTTTCGAGTTGGAGTAGGTGGGCGAGGACGGCAAGCTCTCCCCGATTAAGCGTTGCCGTCCAGAACAGCTGACCGGCGGAATCTTACGCTGGACGCCTAAGCTGGGCTACCGGCAGGCGTGCGGCTCATCGGGACCTGGCAAATCGACGATCCAGGCTCAGGGTGCCGGCGCCATGAGCCACCAGCAACAGCAATCCGCCGGCGATGGCGACGTTCTTGAGGAACATGATCTCCTGGATCTGATCGGCAAAATGGTTGTGGAATACCAGGCCCGCCAGCAGCGTGAAGCCGGCGAGCAGGAAGGCCGTGACGCGCGTCTTCCAGCCGACGATGAGGGCGGTGGCTCCCAGGACTTCGGTGGCGATGACGACGGGCAGCAGCGCTGATGGGACGCCGAGCGCGCTCATGTAGGCCGCGGTCCCGGCGTAAGCGCCGATCTTGCCGACACCGGAAATCAGGAACAGGGCGGACAGCAGGACGCGAGCGCCGAGCTCGGCCAGGTTCTGGACGGTGTCGGTGGCCGGGGGGTTGTGAAGGGTGGTGGCCGGGGAAGTGCTCATGGGGAACTCCCGAGTTGATGACTGGCGGTAAAGGGTAGGCCCTGGCGCTATATCTGAGAAGACTATATTATTAGATATAATATATCGTCAAAGACGATGGATATGCTCGACGGGGTCACGCTAGATCAGCTGCGAACCTTCATCGCCGCGGTGGAGCAGGGCAGTTTTTCCGCCGCCGGCCGGAAACTGCGGCGGGCGCAGTCCGTCGTCAGCCAGACGCTGGCCAACCTGGAAGCACAGCTGGGTGTAAAGCTGTTCGATCGCTCGGCGCGCTATCCGCGCCTCACCGATGCGGGGCGTGGCCTGCTGGTGGACGCACGCTCGGTCGCCGACAACGTCGATGGCTTCAAGGCCAGGGCCCGCGCGATGCGCGAGGGCCTCGAGCCTGAACTCGCCGTGGCCATGGACGTGATGTATCCGATGGAGTCCGTCACGAGGGCGGCGACGCACTCCCGCAAGACCTATCCGCACACCCCGCTGCGTCTCCATGTGGAAGTCCTCGGCGGCGTCATCAAGCCAGTGCTCGATCGCAAGTGCAGTGTCGGCGTCGTCGGTTCGTTGCCGATCATTCCGGAGGAACTGCAGGCCGAACAGCTGCTGGACCTGACGTTCGTCACGGTCGTGAGCCCCTCCCATCCCCTGGCCGGGAGGCGCGGGGTCATCCTGGCGGCGACCCTCGCCAAGCAGGTGCAGCTCGTACTGACCGACAGGACCGTGCTGACCGAGGGCCGGGACTTCGGCGTGTTTTCGCCGCTGACCTGGCGCCTGGCGGACCTGGGGGCCAAGCACGCCTTCCTGCGCGCCGGCCTGGGCTGGGGGCACATGCCCTTGCACATGGTGCAAGCCGATCTTGACCGTGGTGCGCTCGTCAGGATTCGCGTCGAGGGCTCTCCGCGCGATATCGTCATGCCCATGAAGGCGGTCTACCGCAAGGATGCGCCTCCGGGGCCAGCGGGCCGGACTTTCATTGCGCAGCTCAAGCCGTAGTCGGCATGCGTAGCGTGATTTTCGATGTGGGTGGCGTGCTCCTGGACTGGAATTCTGATCGGGTCCTGGAGAGCTACTACGCCACGCCCGCCGAGCGCTCGGCGATGAAGCAGGCGATTTTTCTACATGCGGACTGGCTGGAAGTGGACCGCGGTGTGCTGGGCGAAGCGCAACTGCTGGAGCGGATTGCAGGTCGGGTGGGGCGGCCGGTGCCGGAGCTGACTGGTCTATTTGCCTTTGTGCGTGATTCGCTCCGGCCGAAGGCCGATACCGTCGCACTGCTGAAATCACTCGCGGTGCGCGGGGTGCCCCTGTACTGCCTGTCGAACATGCCGCTGGAGATCTTCAGCCACCTGCAGGGGCGGTTCGGCTTCTGGGACTTGTTCCGCGGCATCGTGATTTCGGGCGAGATCAGACTCGTCAAGCCGCAGCCCGAAATCTTCGAGTACCTGCTGGGCCGCTACGATCTGTCCGCCGCGGACACCGTATTTATCGATGACTATCCGGTCAACGTGGAGGCGGCCAGGACGCTGGGGCTGCACACGGTGTTGTTCAGGGATGCGCGACAGTGTGAAGAGGCCCTGCGCCCCCTGCTGCCTTCACTCGCCTGAATGCGAACATCCGCCCCGCAGCTTGAAGGGTGCGTGTGGGCCAGGGACTGGCGACGGGGATCA
>JANXYA010000010.1 GCA_025350345.1 Gammaproteobacteria bacterium | reverse complement strand
AGGTGATCCTCGTGTCGCATGTGGCCGTCGAGCATGTAGGTGACGGTCTCGAAGCCGCGATGCGGATGCGCCGGGAAGCCGGCGATGTAGTCGTCCGGGTCATCCGAATAGAACTCATCGAGCATCAGGAACGGATCCACGTACAGGCCGCGCTGACTGCCCACGCTGCGGCGCAGCTTGACGCCGGCGCCATCGGAGGTCGGCATCGACTCGATGACATGGATCAGGGTGCGGGTACTCATCTCAAGTCTCCTCATGCGGCAAGGCGCGCGATCTCGGCCCCGGCCTTGGCGAGGCCCGTCGCCTTGCTCTGCGGGCTGATCGCCAGGCCCTCGGCGTAGATGAACTCCACGTCGGTCATGCCGAGGAAGCGCAGGAAGTCTCGCACGTAGCTGGTCTGCGTATCCATTGGCGTGCCGGCGTAAACGCCGCCGCGGGCCGCGAACACATACACCTTCTTGCCGGTGAGCAGGCCCACGGGACCCTTGTCGGTGTACTGGAAGGTGACGCCGGCACGGGCAATGTGATCGAAGTAGGCCTTCAGTTGGGAAGGTACGCCGAAGTTGTACATGGGCAGGCCCAGTACCAGCACGTCGGCGCGCTTCAGTTCGTCGATCAGTGTGTCGGAGTACGCCACGACCGCCTGTTGCGCGGCGCTGCGCTGATCCGCCGGGGTGATGAAGGCGCCAAAGCGCTCGCCATCGAGGTGCGGCACCGCTTCGGCGGCGGCGACGTCGCGCACGATGACTTCCGCCCCGGGGTGGCGCTTCTGGAAGGAAACGACGAACTGGTTTGCCAGCTGGCTGGACTGGCCGTTGCCGTTGTTGATGCTGGCGTTGATCTGCAGCAGGGTGGTCATCAAAAACTCCTTGGTATGGGGCGACGCGATTCTCTCTCCGAAGGCCATTTAACTATCAAATAGATTGATAAAAAAGTAGAATAAATGGCACATACCTATCTAATGAGTGAATAGATGGCTGCCAACCTGCGTGTTTCCCTGGAGCAATGGCGTTCCCTGCAGGCCGTCGTCGATGCCGGCGGCTATGCGCAGGCCGCCGCCGTACTGAACAAGAGCCAGTCGGCGGTGACTTACGCGGTGCAGAGAATGGAAGCGCTGCTCAACGTGAAAGTCTTCGAAGTGGTCGGCCGCAAGGCGCAGCTGACTTGGACCGGGGAGGTCCTGTACCGCCGCGCGAAAGCCCTGCTCGAGGAGGCGGGCGCGCTGGAGTCCGCCGCCGGCACCCTCGCCGCGGGCTGGGAAGCGGAGCTGCGATTGTCGGTGGAGATCATCTTTCCCACGTGGTTGCTGTTGCAGTGCTTCGCGCGCTTTGCCGAGGAGCGGCCGCAGACGCGCCTCGAGCTGTACGAGAACGTGCTCAGCGGCACCGAGGAGGCGCTGCTACAGCGTAATGTCGAGCTGGCCATCTGCTCGCGGGTGCCGCCGGGCTTCATGGGAGACCAGCTGATGCGGGTGCGCTTCGTCGCTGTGGCGCACCCGGACCATCCGCTCCATCGACTCGGGCGCGAGCTGACGCGGCAGGATCTGCGCAAGCATCGGCACCTGATCATCCGCGATACCGGCAGCCAGCGCCGCAGCGGCAGCTGGCTGGGCGCGGAGCAGAGCTGGACGGTCAGCCAGAAGGCCACCTCGATCCATGCGGCCGTCATGGGCGAGGGGTTTGCATGGTTTCCGGAGGAGACCGTGCGCGGCGAACTGGAGCGCGGCGAACTCAAGGCGTTGCCACTGCGCGAAGGTGGCGAGCGTTCGGCCGATCTGTACCTGGTGTTCGCCGATCGCGACTATGCCGGTCCGGGCGCACTGCGTTTGGCGCAGATCATCCGCGAGCAGGTGGCCGGGCAGTGCCCCGGGCACGCCTAGCCCCTGGGTATGCCGTCCAGAGGCACGGTCCGCATGGCGCTCACCCATCCATTGGAAATCCACATGGCGTCGCAGCTCTTCAGCTTGGAGATGCACTCTCTAGATGTGCTAGTCAACACGGAATGCCTGTTTTCTCGAATGGCGGGCTTATAGACGTCGAATGGCCAGTGAGACTAAGCTAGCGGCCGGCCTGCAGTATTGGATCAAGTGCAAGGAGCTCCAGGTGAAGTTGAATTCCAAGATCTCATTGGCACTGGTGGCCGGAATGCTCGGTTCCTGGACGGCCTGCGGCGCGCCGGTCACCTCTCCCGGCTATAGCTACGTCAAATCGCTCGGCGGCATCGATGAGTATCGGCTCGACTCGAACGGCCTTGACGTGCTGCTGGTTGAGAATCATTCGGCACCCGTTACCACCTTCATGGTGACTTATCGGGTGGGCTCCAGGAACGAAGTGATCGGCACCACCGGCTCGACGCACCTGCTCGAGCACATGATGTTCAAGGGCAGCACCAACTTCAACGACGCCAAGGGCAATAGCGTCAAGCAGTACCTGGAAAGCGTCGGGGGCGCCTATAACGCCAACACCTGGCTGGACCGAACCACGTATTTTGCCGAGGTGGGCAACGAATTTCTCGAAGGCTACATGGCCGTGGAGGCCGACCGCATGCGCAACCTGTTGCTGCGCGAAGACGACCGGCGGCCGGAAATGACGGTCGTGCGGAACGAGTTCGAGATTGGCGAGAACGATCCCGTGCGGGCGCTCGACAAGGAGATCTTCGCCTCCGCCTACGAGGCACATCCCTATCATCACTCGACAATCGGCTGGCGGAGCGACATCGAGAAGGTGCCGATCGAGAAACTCCGCGCCTTCTACGATACGTTTTACTGGCCGGACAACTCTACCGTATCGGTTATCGGCGATTTCAAGCCGGAGACGGCCCTTGCCCTGGTCAAGAAGTACTACGGGTCCTATTCGAGGGCGCCCAATGCCATCCCGGTGGTCTATACCGAGGAGCCCGCGCAAACGGGGCCACGGCGCGTGGAGGTCAGGCGAGCCGGCCAGCTCGGAGTCGTCGGCATCAGTTACAAGAGTCCTGCGGCCAGCGATGCGAACATGCCGGCGCTGCAGGTACTGGGCAGCATTCTCGCGAGCGGCAAGACCAGTCGTTTCTATCGCGCGCTCACCGACAAGAATCTCACGACTGAAGTGAGCGCCGACCCGGGATTTTTCCACGATCCTTCGCTGTTCCAGATCTACGCCTATCTGGCGCCAGGTGTCGGTCATGAACAGGTCGAGAAGGTGCTGCGCGAGGAGCTCGCGCGTGTCGTGAAGGACGGCGTCACGGATGCCGAAGTGTCGACGGCCGTGCAAAAGATATCCGCCGATCTTGCCTATTCCCGCGACGGCACCCTGGCGGTGGCCGGAACGCTCGTCGAGTGGATCGCGGCCGGCGATTGGACGCTCTACTCAACCTACCCAGAGAGCATCCGGAAGGTCACGGCGGCCGACGTGAACCGGGTCGCGGCCAAATATCTGACAGAGACTCAGAGCACGACAGGCTGGTTCGTGCCGGTGGTGACGCCATGAAATCACAAGGGATTGCTGTTGGGCTGTTCCTGCTCGCGAGCGCCAGCGCGTCTGGTGGCATTGCCGACAAGGTCATCCGTTCGAGCATCGACGGCGTCGACCTGATTGCGAGCCCGACGGCGGTGAAGGACGTCGTCACGATCGTAGGGTCAATGCCAGCCGGCGACGCCTTCGCCGGATCGGGAAACCTGGCGGTGCCGACGCTCACCGCCATGATGCTGGACAAGGGCACCACGACGTCGGACAAATTCGCGATTGCGCAGCGGCTTGAGAGCGTGGGGGCGAGGATTTCGTTCAGCGCCAGCGAACAGACGCTCGACATCCAGGCCAAGTGCCTGCGCAAGGACGCGCCGGCCATCGTTCACCTCATCATCGAGCAGTTGCGGACGCCGGCATTTTCGCCGGCCGAGTTCGAGAAGGCCCGGCTTCAGCTCACCGGGGCCATCCGGCGATCGCTCGACGATACCGATACCCGGGCCGATATTGCCTTCTCACGTGCCATCTTTCCGGCAGGCCACCCGAATCGAAAGGCAGCCGCCGAGGACGTGCTGGCGGCCGTTGAGCACGCGACACTCGCCGACGTCAAAGCCTTCCACGCCAAGTATTACGGGCCCGCCCACCTGACGCTTGCGATGGTCGGCGATCTCGAGCTCAAGCCCGTTCAGGCGCAATTGCGCAAGGATCTGGCGGGCTGGCACGGTGGCGTGCCGGCACTGTCAGCGCCGCCGGCGACCCCACCGGCTGCCGCCGTGACGCAGCCGATCAACATGCCGGATAAGACGAGCGTATCCGTCATTCTTGGCCAGGCCAGTGGACTGCGCTACAGCGACACGGACGCCCTGGCGCTGCGCGTCGGAGCGGCCATTCTGGGAAGCGGTTTCACGGGCCGACTGATGCATGTCGTGCGTGACCGGGAAGGCCTCACCTACGGCATTTATTCCGGTGTGAGCGACGATACCTTTACCGATGGCGATTGGCTCGTGGGGGCGTCCTTTGCACCGGAGCTGTTGGACAAGGGAGTGGCGTCAACGAAGCGCGAAGTCGAGCGCTGGTGGCGGGAAGGCATTACCCAGGAAGAACTCACGGCGCGCAAGACGGATCTCATTGGCGTGTACAAAGTGAGCCTGGCAACGACTGGCGGACTTGCAGGCACCCTGCTGCGTACGGTCCAGCGGGGGAAGCCACTGAGCTGGCTGGACGATTATCCGAAGGCGGTCGATGCGCTCACGGTCGATCAGGTGAACGCCGCGATTCGCCGGCATCTGAAACCCGACAATATGGTACTGATTCAGGCTGGTACCCTTCCGAAGGGCAAGTAGAGCGGCGCGCCAGTCGATTCAAGGTCAGGAACGGCACGGGTTCCCCCGGGCACGCCCGGCAAGGCGCTCAGGCATCATTTCACGCCCGGCCGCGCCGACTTCAGGGCCGCATCGAGCATCTTGATGAGTGTCGCCCGGTCGTAGGTGTAGCGCTGCCCCTCGTTGAGCTGGACGAGCTGCTCGATCTGCGCCTTGATCGTCAACTCGGCCTGGTGCTCGTTCGGAACCACCATGTATCGATGTTTCGGTGCGGGGTCGAACAACGCCATTTCCACGGCCGCCGCGACATCGTCAGGCTCGGTAAGCTTGGCCCAGTCATCCACGTCCTGCTGCGTCAGCGTGCCCGATCGGGACGCCGTGTTGCGCATGATTTCGGACTTGTAGCTGCCGGGCTCGACGACGCTGACCAGCACACCGGCAGGCGCCAGTTCCTGGGCCATGGTGGCCGCAAAGGTCTCGATCGCGTGCTTGCTCATCTGATAAACCCCTGACCCGGTCTCGTTGACTATGCCGCTGATCGAGCCGATGTTGACGATGCGGCCATGGCTGGCCTTGATCAACGGCGCAAATGCGCGGGTCACCCGATAGGGTCCGTAAAGGTTTACCTTCATCAGCAGGTCGAATTCCTCGGGCGACGTGTCGATCACGGGCCCGTCCGCATAGATTCCGGCATTGTTCACCAGCCCGTAGAGACCCCGGCCGGCCTGCGCCACCGCCTGCACGGCAGCATCGATGTCCTCTGGCTTCGTCACATCCAGCCGGATGGGGCGAACGTTCTTGATGGCCCCGAGCGCCTGCAGGTCGCTGTCCTTGCGCGCGCCGGCGTAGACGAGGTATTCGTGCGCCGCCAGCCGCTCGGTGATCTTGCGACCGATCCCGGTACTGGCGCCCGTGACGAGGATGGCTTTGCCACCTTCTCCGGATGGACTATCGGCGTGCGCGACACCGACGTTCACGGCCCAGAGGAGGCAAGACAAGACGAGTATTCGGTGCATGTGAGTTTCCATTGTTCGCTGGCAATCTGATTGCATATGGGTAATCCTTCCCGTGGCCCGCGGTTGCGATAGGGCGGCGGTTGTTCTTGGCCGGATCGGATCTTCGCACTCAATCATTGTGCGCTGAAGACAAAATTGATACCTGGGTGAGCGGCGGCTTGCTCACGGGCGATTGCTTCAAACCGTTCCAGCGCCTTCGGGTCATCCAGCTGGTCGCGGGGTGTATGCAGTATGTATTCATTGTCAACGGTGTAGCTTACCAGGCGTCGCATGACCTCCCGCGCCTGCTCAGCGATGGAACGGAAGTCACCGATGACAATCGCGCGCTGCGGCGCTGTCAAGGTGGACAGATCGAGGTCTCCGGATGAAGTTTCGCTGGCATGTCCAACGATAGCCTGATCCAGGGCTGCGTAGGCGGCATGGAGATGTGCGACCCCGCTGGCGCTGGAAACAAAGGTCTCGAGCTCCAGGTTGTCGAGATCTTCAAACCAATTCTGTGCACTGGCGGGAAGCAGGCTGGTCAGGCCGCTGGCCTTTGCGGACAGCCAGACACCCGCGTCCGGGGCAAAAATGTGCCCGGCTGGCATGCGGCGGATGGTGAGGCTCCCGGATGGGCCGGCCTTCTCCACGATCGTCGCCTGCTCCAACGCCCAGTCCATGATGTTCTGGGAAGCGGCAATGTCATCCTGGATGTATTTCCGGTTGGCTTCGCCATTTATTTGCAGCGCCTCGTCCAAACTATGGCGCTGATGGCGATGGTGGAAGAATTCAACCGTCTGCTCAAGGCCGACGGCGATGAGCAGTCCAACAACGATTGCGGCGATGTGGGTGAGGAAGCTCTTCCAGGTGTGAATGGTCTCGTGGGGTGCATGTACATCGAGCATGGGTATTGGGATCTCCGCAGTAGAACCTGCTCCTGCATCTGAGGGAACGGCCATCTTCAGGCTCTCAACGGGTTCCCGGGACATTTCTGGCTTGGTGTAGTCGGCCATGCGTTGCGCACCGTAAGCCTGCCCAATGAATGGCAAGGCCAGTTCAGGCGCTCAATTTATCACCTCCCGCATTGGAGGCATCCATCAACCTACGATGTGGGCCCAAAGCCGCTGGCAGTGACTGTCCGGTAGCGGGGCATGCAAAAAAGTTCGATCCAGGCGATTTTGCGGTGATGACGGCCTGCCTCAATCGGCGCGCGGACAATCATGCCTCGAGACCTCTCTGAGACGCGTCGCCCAGCCGACCGACGGCGCACTATGCGGACCAGGGCATCAACACGATCTTGCCCCCAAGTCCACCCCTGTCGATGCGGGCATGGACCTCGCGTGCCGCCGCGAGCGGCAGTCGCTCGATGACGACGGGCTGAATGGCGCCAGCGCGCAACAGCTGGAACAGCGTCGCCATGTCGGCCGTGAATTCCTCCGGGTGAGTCGAGCGACGGGCCGTTATGCTGTAGAAGACGGCGCTACGGCCGCCGAACAGGAAGCTGCCTGCGCTCCACAACTTGAGTCTGGCCAAGCCGAGGCCCGCGGCAATCAGGCCCTCGCGGCCCACCGCCATCGTTTGCGACCCGTAGCCCACAAGCAGCCCGCGGGGAGCGAGGCAGGCAAACGAATGGCGGAAGTGCCCACCGCCTATGGCATCAAAGGCGATATCAACGCCGGCACCACCCGGAGTCAGTTGACGCACGCGCTCAACAAAGGCACCTGCGCGATAGTCGATCGCCGCTGCCCCGAAGCGCTCGATCACTGCCAGGTTTGCCGCGGAACTCGTGCCAATCGCCTTCAGGCCGAGGTGGCGCGCGAGATCGAGCAGCGCCGTACCGACTGTGCCCGAAGCGCCTATGACGAGAATCGTAGCGCCCGCCGGCAGGTTGCGGCAGCGAGTCAGCATCTGAAGGGCAGTGAGGTAAGCAAGTGGAATACAAACCGCCTCGGCTGGATCGATGCCGGCGGGGACAGAGACGAGGAAGCGCGATGGGCGGATCGCATACTGCGCGTAGCCACCAACCACGCATAGATCGGCCACCATCTCGCCCTCGAGCGCTGCTGCGACGCCGCCACCGACCTTGTCGATGACGCCGACGATCTCGTAGCCAGGCGTGAACGGCAGCGGGCCCTTGAAATCCGGATACCGTCCGCGCCGAATCATCGTATCGGTAAAGCCGGTGCCGGCGGCGAGCACCTTGATGCGAACCTCCCCGGGTCCTGGCTCAGGAATCGTCGATTCCTCCACCACTTGCAGAACTTCGGGACCGCCAAATTGCGAGATGCGCAGGTGTTGCCAGGCCATACGGCCAGCATAGGCACAAGGTCATTGCGCGTCGAGTGGTATGCCAAGCGCCGGCAGGTACTGTGGCCTTAGGATTGCAGGCGACGGCTCCCGCGCGATTCTGCTGGTGCTACTCGAAGAGCTGGTGAGTCGGGTCTATCTTCAACCACAAGACAGTGCCTACGCACAGCAGCGCCAACATAGGGAGGAATGGCGCATCGTAGCTCCCGGAGTACGCGACCAGGTAGCCGAACACGACCGAGGACACAGCCGAAGCGGCATTCGCCGCGGTGTTCATGAAGCCGAATACCGCTCCGGCGTGATTCCGTCCGGTGTCGAGGCAGACGGCACACAGGTTCGGCTGCTGGAAGAGGATTCCGGCGTAGGCGAGCGACAGAAATATCAATGACCAGGTGCCGCTGGTTGCAACGATCGTTGCCGCCATGAAGATCGCCGCCGTGCCTAGTCCCAATACTCCGACTGCCCGGCGACCCGTCTTCAGGCCGAACTTGCGCACGAGCCTGTCGCTGACCAGGCCGCCGGTGATGTTCGCACCGGCACCGACGATGTAGGGCAGGGTGGAAAGGACGAGTGAGGCCTCCGTGAATCCGCGTCCCTTGACGAGGTAGGTCTGCAGCCAGGATTGGAAGAAGGCGATTACGTAGACGTAGCAGGCGCCGATTGCCGCAATCCGCCACAGCGCACCAGAACGCAAGGCCTGCCGCCAGGGCATTCCGCCGTGCCGAACTGGAGGATCGTCACCGATTTCCTGCCGTTCGACCGCCGTGATTCCGCTCATTTCGCGCGGTGAATCCCGGAACCACGCGTACCAGAGCGCGCTCCATATCACGCCGAGGATCCCGAAGAGGTAGAACGATGCGCGCCAGCCGTAGCGCGCCTGTATCGGCACGACGAGCAGCGGTGCGATCGCCGCGCCAACCTGGCTGGTCATCCAGATGATCCCCCAGGTGCGCGCACGGTTCAGCTTCGGGATCCAGCGTCCGATCACCGCCGCGGCATTTGGATAGGCACCGGCCTCTCCCATGCCAAAGCAGAATCGGACGAGCACCAGCAGTGGATAGCTCGATACGATGCCAGTCAGCGACGTGAACGCTGACCACCACGTCACGATCCGCGTCAGGACCCGCCGCGGACCAATCCGATCACCCAGTGCGCCAGTGGGAATCTCGAATGCGGCGTATGAGATGAAGAACACGCTCGTCACCCAGCCCCACGCCTGGGGACTGATGTGCAGGCTGTCCTGCATCCGCGGTCCAGCCACCGCGATGCACACCCGATCCAGGTACGTGATGATCGCAAGGAACGACAGCAAGCCGACAACGCGGTGCTGGTATTTCATGCTCGTCAGAATAACCGGTATGAATCACGCGGTCGGATGTCTCAAGGGGCGCCAATTGAGCTCATGCAGGCAACCCGGGCCGAGATCGACGGCGCAGGTGCCGGGCGCAAGCGGAATGTGCCGCAGAGGCGCCTTGGAGTAGCCGCATTTGCGACTGACAAGTGCCGCAACCGATTGATTAATATAATTTTTGACTTGTCAGAAGGCGCCTAAGGACCAGGCACTCAAGGGTCAGTCAAGGACCAATGGTCTTGGTGTGAGGCGAGCGTGTCACTGTCGGCAACTGACCCGTAGCAGACAGTCCAGAATGGCTGCAATCGGGAACCCAACTCTGGCAGCATTGCCACAGGAATCCCATGCCTACTGACAGCAACTCCAATGAAAGTGAGTCCGGAGATCGACTGCCGCAGGCGCCAGAGAATTCCGTACAGCCAGTGCCCATGCGGCTGTATCTGCTGCAAACGGTGGGGCCGCTGCTGCTGCTGGGCGTTCTGGCGGTGTACCTGGCCCTGCATTTTATCCGTCCCGCCCCACCGAATACCCTGACGATTGCGGCTGGACCATCCGGCAGCCGATTTGAACGCGCCGCCTTGCAGTACCAGAAGATCCTGGCTCGCAATGGCATCAAACTGAAGATCGTGGCCACCGATGGTTCGATCGACAACCTGCGGCGGCTACGGGACGTCCGCGAACACGTCGATATTGCATTGGTGCAGACTGGCACCCTAGGGACGGACGAAGTCGGCGACATCGTCTCGCTGGGTAGCTTGTTCTACGAGCCGCTGTATATCTTCTACCGCGGCGCCAAACGCATTGAACTGCTCTCAGCCTTCCAGGGACAGCGTATCGCGATCGGACCGGAAGGCAGCGGCACGCGCGCGCTGGCGCTCGCGCTGCTCGACGCCAACGAGGCTGGCACGGGCGGGAAAGCCACTCTCCTGGATCTTGAGGGAGAGGCCGCCAAGAATGCATTGTTGCGGCATCAGGCCGACGCAATTTTCCTCGCCGGGGATTCGGCGACCGCTGCTACCATTGGTGAGGTGCTGCACGAGCCCGGCGTCCGGCTCTATGACTTTCCGCAGGCGGATGCTTATGTGCGTCGATTCCACTACCTTAGCAAACTGGAGCTGCCGGCCGGCTCCTTCGACCTCGGCGACAACATCCCGGCGACTTCGATCAAGCTGGTGGCGCCCACTGTCGAGCTTCTGGCGCACGACAATCTGCATCCCGCATTGTCAGATCTCCTGATAGAGGCAGCCACCGAGGCGCACGGGCGCGCCACGCTCTTGCAGGCTGCTGGACAGTTTCCAACCCCGCTGTTGCACGATTTCCCGATCAGTGTTGACGCCGCGCGCTTCTACAAGTCCGGTCGTAGCTTGATGTATCGTTTCATGCCGTTCTGGCTGGCGAACCTCATCAGCCGCACCCTGGTTGCGGTGGTCCCGATCCTGCTGTTGTTGGTCCCGGCACTGCGTTATCTGCCGGCGTTGTACAACTGGCGCTACCGCCGTCGGATCAACCACCGTTATGGGCAACTCATGGCGCTGGAGCGAGAGTCACTGCGCGAGCATACGCCGGCACAGCGCCAGAGCCTGTTCGAACGACTGGCAGTTTTCGAGAAGGGCCTGATTGCGCTCAGGATACCGGGTTCCCAGGCCGATCAGCTCTATCTGTTGCGCCAGCACATGCAGTTCGTTCGCGATAACCTGGCACGCTCGGATCAACAGGGTGAGCGGACGGCCAGGTAGCCCACTTCCGGCCACATCGCGCGCCTGAGAGCACATTGAATTGGACCAACATATGGCGGGTCCGCTCAGCATCGGCATTCGACCTTTGTATGTGTGTACGGAAACCCAGTCGACAGTACCAATTCTACCGATCGCTGCCGACAGTGAATGACCCGGAGCGGCCGGCGGCCGTTGGAAAAAAGGCATTCCTGTCCGTGGGTTCCGGGCGGGCAGGACATGCCGCCGCGATCACTTGCCTTAAAGTATTTTATTCGTGAATCGACTTTGGAGACCGACGCGATGAAGAAAGACCAGTCGCCCGACTCACCGGGACTCACCCGGCGGGAGTTGATGCAGATTGTGGCTTCGGTCGGTGCCACAACTGTGCTTTTTTCGCGCGGCTCGAAAGCGTTGGAAGCGCCCCCGGCTGAGCCCGGGGTTTTCTACGATGACCATGTCATCTTCGACAATAGCCCGTCAGACGATGGCTACGATGCGAGTCACGGCTATTGTGTCCCACCGAGCACGCTGGAGACCAACAACGGGATGTTTCCAGTGGACACCCAGCACTTTGTCAGTCCACCGAACGGACTGCGGCTTAGATGGAGGTCTGCGACGGGCGGGGACTGGCAAATGACGCTGAAGGTTCGTCGCAGCCACGCGCGTTCCCAGCATTATCAGGGCGATTCGCTGGTGTTCTGGTGCCATTGCGAGTCGGACATTGCTGCGGCGGATTCGCCCCTAATTTTCCTGCAGGATTCCGCCGGGCGCGGCACGCCAAGCATCAGGCTAATAGCCGGCGACAATCGGATTCCCGGCGGAAAATGGGTACAGGTGATGCTGCCGTTCGCCACCTTTGCGCCTGCGGTCTTTAACGAGACTGGCGACCGCAAATTCAATCCCCGCGATCTGGATCGAATCGTGTTTACGCAGGGACTCGACGACAACCGGGAACACACGCTCTTTCTCGACGACTTTCACACTCGGGACTTGGTCCTCGGCGACACCACGGCGCCGCCGGCACCGGGAGCGGTTGCGGTGACGGGCTTCGAACACCACATGGATATCAGCTGGCAAGCCAGCAGCGCACCTGACCTGCTGGCGTACCGCATCTACCGCTCCTGGGATGGCAATACATTCATGCCTGTTGGGACGCAGCAGGGCTCGCGCATGCGCTGGGTCGATTTCACCGATGCGCCGGATCGCCACGCCTTCTACCGGGTGACCGCGCTCAACCTGGCCGGCAACGAGTCGCTGCCGTCGCCCACGGTGCAGGGTCGCACGCGGGCGCTCTCGGACGAGGAACTCCTCAGCATGACCCAGGAAGCGTGCTTTCGCTTTTATTGGGAATGCGCGCATCCGATCGCCGGGCTCGCACCGGAGGTATGGCCGGGCGATCCCAACTTGCTTGCCCTCGGAGGCAACGGCTTCGGTGTCATGGCTCTCCTGGTGGCGGCGGAACGGCAATTCGTAACGCGCGCTCAGGCTGCCGAGCGGCTGTTGAAGATAGTTCGATTTCTCGCCAGGGCGGACCGTTTTCACGGCGTGTGGCCGCACTTTCTGAATGGTGACACCGGCAAGGTCATTCCGTTCTTCGGCAAGTATGACGACGGCGGGGATCTGGTCGAGACGGCGTTCATGATTCAGGGTCTACTCGCGGCGCGCCGGTATTTCGACCGCGATAGCGCTGCCGAACGCGAGATCCGCGACACCATCACGCGGCTCTGGCGGGAGGTGGAATGGGACTGGTACCGCAGGACACCTGACAGCGAGGTGCTCTACTGGCATTGGTCGCCGGATCATGGGTTCTACATCGGCCATCCGTTGATTGGATGGAACGAGACCATGATGGTGTATCTGCTGGCGATTGCCTCGCCGACGCATCCGGTGCCCGCGTCGATGTATTACAGCGGCTGGGCCGGTACGGCGGATCTCCAGGTGCGTTACCGGCAAGGCTGGAGCCGCACGACCGCGGGCGATCACTATGCCAACGGTGGATCGTACTACGGTATCAAGCTCGACGTCGGCGAGGGCAGCGGCGGGGACCTGTTCTTCACCCATTTCTCATTCATGGGTTTTGATCCGCGCGGTCTGCGCGACCGTTACACCAACTACTTCAAGAATAACCGGGCGCTCGCGTTGATCAACCGTGCTTATTGCATCGAGAATCCGCGCCACTTTGTCGGTTACGGCCCCGATTGCTGGGGTCTTTCCGCGGGCATCAACAACGGCGGCGGACATCCGCTACCGCGCGATGACAACGGCACGATTAACGTCATGGCGTCCCTGGCCTCGATGCCCTACACGCCGCAGG
>JANXYA010000043.1 GCA_025350345.1 Gammaproteobacteria bacterium | reverse complement strand
AGGCGCTCATCGCCGCCGCCTTGCGCATCGTCCAGATGCAACGCCAGGCGGCTCTCGAGGGGCCGGGCCTTGGGGTCTGGCGCGTCGCCGACAGCTGGCGGCTCAATGCACCGGCCGCCCGGACCTTCCATTTCCGCACGGCCGGTGCCGAGCGCTACCTGGTGGTCCGGCCCTCAGGGGCGGGCTACGAGCTGCAGCTCGATACACGCACGCTCCAGCTGCAGTGCGCGCCGCTCTCCGCCACCGACGCGCGATTGACGCTGGACGGGAATTCCTTCGACGCCACCAGCCTGGTGCGGGACGGTCGCTGCGATGTGTTCCTGCACGGCGTCCACCATCGCTTCGAGTACGTCGATCCGCTCGCGCACGTCGGTGAACAGGCCGTGGCCGAGGGCAACATCCGCGCCATCATGCCCGGCCGGGTCGTGGCCCTGCTGGTCAAGCCCGGCACGCGTGTCGAGCGGGGCGAGCCGTTGCTGATCCTCGAGGCGATGAAGATGGAGCACACGCTCGGGGCGCCCGCGGACGGCATCTGCGAGGCCTTCAACGTGGCGGTCGGCGAGCAGGTCACCGAGGGGAGCGAGCTCGTGCAGTTTGCGCCCACCGTGCCGGACGCCGGTTGAGCAGGATTGCGGTCGCGTGCACAGCGTGAGCGTGTGCGCGCTGATACTCGGCGCGATCCTCGTGGCGAGCCTGGCCGGGCTCCTCGTCGCGCCTGCACTCATCGAGCGGAGCCTGTTGCGGCCGTACTGGCTGTTGCCGAAGCGCCAGTACGGCACGATCGTCAGCAGCGCCTTCATGCACGCGAGCCTGGCGCACCTCGCCTTCAATGCGATCACGCTCTGGTCCTTCGGATTCCAGCTCGAGCGCGCCATGGGGAGCGCCCGCTTTGCCGCGCTCTACGCCACGGGAATACTCGTGAGTGACTGGGGCACGTGGCTCAAGCACCGCACCGATCCGGCCTACGCCTGCCTGGGCGCCTCGGGTGCGATCCTGGCGGTGCTGTTCGCCTCCATCGTCTATTTCCCGACGCAATCGCTGTACCTGATGCTGCTGCCGGTGCCGATCCCGGCGCCGCTGTTCGCCGTGGGGTACCTGGGCTACACCTGGTACGCGGCCCGCCGGATGCGCGGCCGCGTCAACCACGACGCCCACTTCAGCGGCGCGATCACCGGCCTGGTGTTCGTGGCGCTCACGGATCCAGAGGCGTGGCGGCGGACTATCGCGCTGCTGCTGGGATAGCATAGGCACATGAAAGACCTGACGCAGGGCCCGGTGCAGCGGCATCTGATCGCCATGGCGGTGCCGATCGCGGCCGGCATGCTGTTCCAGACGCTGTATTTCCTGGTGGACCTGTATTTCGTGGGGCGCCTCGGCAATGCCGCGATCGCCGGAGTGGGTTCTGCCGGGAACCTGAGCTTTCTGCTGATGGCGCTCACGCAGGTGCTGGGCGTGGGCACCGTGGCGCTGATTTCCCAGGCCGTCGGACGCAAGGAGCAGGACACGGCCAATCTGGTGTTCAACCAGGCACTGCTGCTGGCCTTTCTGGGACTGGCGGCCTGCCTGGGCCTCGGCTACGCCTTCGGCGCGCACTTTGCCGCCACCTTCGGCTCGGACAGCGCCACTGCTGCGGCGGGCTTG
The DNA here is from genome assembly GCA_025350345.1 of Gammaproteobacteria bacterium. GTDB lineage: Bacteria > Pseudomonadota > Gammaproteobacteria > Steroidobacterales > Steroidobacteraceae > FEN-1191. The sequence goes on along the minus strand of JANXYA010000043.1, from coordinate 4,099 downwards.
AGCTACCTGCACTGGTACCTGCCCGCCCTCGCGCTGCAGTTCGTGCTGGTGGCGATGAGTTCCGCGCTGCGCGGCACGGGCATCGTCAAGCCGGCGATGGTCGTGCAGATGATCACCGTCGTGGTCAACGTCGTGCTAGCCCCGGTGCTGATCGGTGGCTGGGTCACCGGGCACCCGCTGGGCGTGGCCGGCGCCGGACTCGCCAGCTCGATCGCCGTCGCGTTCGGCGTGCTGCTGATGTCGCTGTATTTCGCCCGCCTCGAGCACTACGTGGGCGTGGACGTGCGGCTGTGGGTGCCGCGCCTGGCCAGCTGGCGGCGAATCCTCGCCATCGGAGCGCCCGCCGGCGGCGAGTTCGTGATGATGTTCGTGATTTTCTCATTCATCTACTGGGTGATACGCCCCTTCGGCGCGCCGGCGCAGGCCGGCTTCGGTGTCGGCACGCGCGTCATGCAGGCGATCTTCCTGCCCGCCATGGCCGTGGCCTTCTCGGTGGCGCCGATCATCGGCCAGAACTTCGGCGCGAAGCAGCCCGAGCGCGTGCGCGCCACGTTCTGGTCCGCTGCCTGGATGAGCGCCGTGCTGATGTCGCTGTCCATGATCGTGGTGCAATGGCGCGCACCGGCGCTGATCCACGCCTTCACGGCGGACGCGGCGGCGGTGCAGGTGGGCGCGGACTACCTGCGCTTCATTTCCTGGAACTTCCTCTGCAGCGGCTTCATCTTCACCTGCTCGGGTACGTTCCAGGGTCTGGGCAACACCTGGCCGGCGCTGTGGAGCTCGCTCTCGCGCCTCGCCACCTTCGTTGCGCCGGTCCTGTGGCTGTCGGCACAGCCGCACTTCGCGATCACCCAGGTCTGGGTGGTCTCGATCACCTCGGTGACGCTGCAGGCGCTGCTGATCGGCGCCCTGGTGATCCGCCAGCTGCGGCGGGTCGCACCCGGCTCAGCCACCGCCCTGTAGGTCGCGCCTCAGTGCGATGGGCGCTGCAGTTCGCGGCGGGCGCGGAATTCGCTGTCCGGCATCCACTGCGGAAACGCGCTGCTGTTGGCCAGCTCGAACCCGACCTGCCAGAGTAGCCGCAGGTCCTGCACCCCGCCGTCCATGGTCCAGTCCGGCTGGATGACATCGGCGACCTGGTGGTAGCGCTTGGCGATGAATTCGTTGCGCTTGATTTCACCGTAGTCGGCCGGCTCGCCGATGAAATCCAGGCCGCTGCTCACGTAGAGCCCCGGCACGCCCACGCGCGCGAATTCGAACTGGTCGGCCCTGAAAAAGCTGCCGCGTTCCGGATGCGCATCGGGTACCGCCACACGGCCCTGCGCTGCGGCCACGGCGGTGGCGCGATCGTCCATGTCGGATTTGCCGAAGCCGTTGATCTCCACATCGTGCGTGCGCCCGAGCGGATTGATGCCGTCCATGTTCAGGTCCGCCACCGTGTCGCGCAGGGGGAAGAGCGGGTGGCGGGCGTAGTAGCGGGCGCCGAGCAGTCCCTGCTCCTCGCTGGTCGTCGCGATGAACAGCACCGAACGCGCCGGCGGTTGCGGCAACTGCTTGAACGCCGCGGCCAGCGCCAGCAGACCCGCGCTGCCCGAGGCATTGTCCTGGGCACCGTGAAAGACCTGCTGCGACTTCGGCCCACCCAGCTGTGGCCGCCAGCCGAAATGATCCCAGTGCGCGCTGTACACGACCGTCTCCGCGGCGCGCGCCGGATCGCTCCCCGGGATGCGGGCCACGACGTTGTGGGATACCACCTCGCGCCAGGTGTTGTGAACATCGAAACTGATGCGCGCTCCCAGCTCGACCGGGCGGAAGTCGCGCGACAGGGCGCGCTGCTTCAGCGCATCGAAATCCTGGCCGCTGCGGGCGAACAGCTCGCGCGCGCGCTCGAGGGTCATCCAGCCCGCTACGGACGGGAAGTCCGGATCGCGTCCTGGATTGCGCAGCACGTAGTGCTCGCCGCTCCAGCTGTTGATCACCACCGAGTAGGGATAGGCGGCCGGTCCGGTCTCGTGGACGATGATCGCCGCGGTGGCGCCCAGCCTGGCTGCGGTCTCGAACTTGTAGGTCCAGCGCCCGTAATAGGTCATGGCCTTGCCACCGAACATCGTCGGGTCGAGCTCTCCGGGGTGCTGCGGGTCCGGGATCGGCGGATCGTTGATGAGCATCACCAGCGTCTTGCCGTGCAGGTCGAGCCCCTTGTAGTCGTCCCATTGGTACTCGGGTGCCTGCACGCCATAGCCGACAAAGACCAGGGGTGAATCCTTGATCTGGAAATGCCGGCGGCGCTCGCTCGACCAGGCGACGTACTCCTCGGGCGCCTTAAGATCGGTGCGCGAGCCGCGTACGGTGAACTGCACGTCGAGCTGGCTGCGAAAGGCGGTCATCGGGACGACCTGCAGGTAGCTCCCCTCCCTGTCCGCCGGCTCGAGCCCGAGTCGCCTGAATTCGCGCACCAGGTAGGCGATCGTCAGCTCCTCCCCGCGCGTCGCCGGCAATCGGCCCTCAAAGGTGTCAGAGGAGAGCACGCGGATGTGCTGCAGCAGGCGTTCGCTGTTGATCGCGGCGAGGGCGGCACTCGTGTCCGCGGGCGGTCCGTCACTGGCCCAGCTGGACGCGACCGTCAGCATCGCGGCCAGTCCCAGCAGGCCCGGAATCTTCAACAGGCGGCAAAGCAGGCTTGGCGACATGGATTGCTCCGTGGCGAAATTCTGAAGGGCGGATGTTAAGCGCGTGTGGCCCACCCCGTCACTTCAGGCAACGCCAGGGCAGCCGGCATTGACGTCCGGCGGCGGCAAAGCCAGCATGGCTTGGAGATCGGGCCGACAAGGGGGGCTGACTGGTGACCGTAGTCTCGCGCTGCCGCGGCGCACTCGCGCTCTCTTGCCTGCTGGCGACGGCAGCCGGCGCGGATCTCGCGCCACCGCCCGCAGCGGCGATTGCAGCGCGCGTGGAAGCGCTGCTGGCCCGGATGAGCCTCGAGGAGAAGGTGGGCCAGCTGGTGCAGATGTCGAACCCGGACGATGCCACCGGTCCGGTGACCGTCCGGGCCGATCGCATGCAGGCCGTCGGCTCCGGCGGGGTGGGCTCGGTCCTGAACGTCGTCGGCGCCGCGCAGACGCGCCGCTACCAGGAGCTCGCGCTGCACTCACGCCTGCATATCCCGCTGCTGTTCGCGCAGGATGTCATCCACGGCTACAAGACCGGCTTTCCGATCCCGCTGGCCGAGGCCGCGAGCTGGGACCTGGAAGCCATCCGGCAATCCGAGCGCGTTGCGGCCACCGAGGCTGCCGCCGGCGGCGTGCACTGGACCTTCGCGCCGATGCTCGACATCGCGCGCGATCCGCGCTGGGGGCGCGTCATGGAGGGGGCGGGAGAAGACCCGTACCTGGGCGCGCGCATCGCCGCGGCGCGCGTCGCTGGCTTCCAGGGCTCGGGGCTCGGGGCGCTCGATGCCGTAATGGCCTGCGCCAAGCATTTCGCCGGCTACGGGGCCGCGGTGGGCGGTCGCGACTACAACTCGGTCGACATGAGCCTGCGCCAGCTGTGGGAGACCTACCTGCCCCCGTTCAAGGCGGCGGCCGAGGCAGGGGCCGCGACCTTCATGAATTCATTCAACGACCTCAACGGCGTGCCGGCGACGGCCAATGCCTATCTGGTGAATGACATCCTCAAGGGGCGCTGGAATTTCCAGGGCTTCGTGGTCAGCGACTGGGGCTCGATCGGCGAGATGGTCACGCACGGCTACGTGGCGGACAACCGCGCCGCGGCCCTGGCGGCGATCAACGCGGGCAACGACATGGACATGGAAAGCGGCGCCTACGGGGAACACCTGGCGCAGCTGGTCAGCGCCGGCGAGGTGCCTATTTCGCGGGTCGACGATGCGGTACGGCGCATCCTGCGCATGAAATTCACCCTGGGGCTGTTCGATGATCCCTTCCGGTATTCGGATCCGGAACGCGAACGGCGGGTGCTGAACGATCCCGCGCACGCCGAGGTGGCGCGCACGATGGCGCGCGAGAGCATCGTGCTGCTCAAGAACGACGGCGCGCTGCTGCCACTGTCGCCGAAGCTCCGGAGCATCGCCTTCATCGGCCCG
>JANXYA010000388.1 GCA_025350345.1 Gammaproteobacteria bacterium | reverse complement strand
CGCCAGCTCTGGCGTGCATTCTAGCGCTTCGCCTGGCGGCGCAGCATCTGAATTGCGGGGAGCGGGGGAGGGGCCGGACGAAAGTCCGTTTGTCTTAGGGGCGGCGGGCACGGCAAAAGTTCAATTCCTGCGCGCAATTTGCATTAGTTTTTCTAAACAAAGCATCAGTTTTCGCGTTTGATCGTCAATAGTTTGCGCTGCAAACTATCAGCCTGATCCATCCAGCCGGAGTCACTACGATGCGTCCCGCAGCCCTGATTGAATTCCTGAACGCGGCCCTGCTCTGGGGCACAGCGATGATCACCATTGCATTGGTCATCGAGTACATTCGCGTCGCCTGAAACGGAGGAACGCCATGGCACGGCAAAATCCCTTCGTCGACCTGGCCCAGGCCGAGATGGTCTCGCGCCTGGCGGCTTTCTGGGGCGTCGCGCGGGCGGCGCACTTTTTCAATGCGCCGTCGAACTGGATGGGCGCTGGCGTGAGCGCACGCCGGCAACCGCGCATCGATGCGGTGCGTGAATCGCTCCCCTTGCGCGGCAACGGATCATGCCCGGGGCGTATTCTCGCGCACCAGGCCAGTGCATTGAGGCCAACCAATTGAATAGGCTGGTGGTCACCGAACTCCCCGCCAATGGCATGTTCATTGCTGTGTCCTTGGCCAATCGGAGCATGCGCCCCCCGCATCTCTGAAAGGGACTCCTCGCGAGTCCCCTTGCGACGCCGCCGAATCCCGAGGAACGAGCGGCGTCTTTTTTTTTCCTTGCACCGGGCATTGAGCGGTAGTGGAGGTGTCCCATGCCCATACCGTCGGTCAAATACCTCAATACCTTTAAGGTCGCGGCCAAGAGACTGAGTTTCACCGCAGCCAGCGAGGAGCTGTGCCTCACCGCCTCCGCCGTGGGCCACCAGATCAGGCTGCTGGAATCGCAGCTGGGCGTCATGCTGTTTGAACGCCACGCCCAGAGTCTGCGCCTCACCGCGGCCGGGCTGCTGCTGCTCGAACATGTCGATTCGGCGCTTCATCGCCTGGAAATGGTGGTCGGCCAGCTCCGCACCCAGGTGCAACGATCGTTCCTCAAGTTGCAGGTGCCGCCATTCTTCGCCCATGAACTGCTGCTGCCCTTGCTGGCAAAGTTCAGCACCGCCAAGGGCCGTCTGGAGCTGCAAATTACGACGCCCCCTGCGGCCCTGGGCAATCACAGCTGGGACGCCGATGTGTCCGTTATCGTCGCGGCAGCGCCGGCGGCGGAACTTCAGGCGACGCTGCTGTTCCCGCAGGTTTTCGTGCCGGCCTGTGCACCTGCGTTGATGGAACGCATGGGCCTGCGCACCGAGCTGGACCTGAATCGGCAGACGCTGCTCGTGCACAGTTATCGACCGGACCTGTGGGAGCGCTGGGCTGAAATGCGCGGGACCGGTTCGTTCCGGCCCAGGACGGTCATTCGCTTTGACTCGATGCTGGAAGTGGCGCAGGCGGCCGAGCAGGGCATCGGCATTGCGCTGGTGCCATCGGCGCTCGCGGCGCGTCGATTTTCATCCCGTTCCCTGTTCAGGCCAACCGAGGGTGAACTCAGCACGGGAGAGAGCTACTTCCTCGTCACGCGCCGTGAGGATGCACAGCGAGGCGCCATTGCACCGCTATGGGACTGGCTGGCCGCACAGTGCGCCGCTGTCGCCATCCAGTGACGGCGCAGCCTGAATTTTCGGCAGGGAAAAATAATTCGTTTGTACTGTAAATCATTCGTACGTACTGTCAATGCGTTGCTTGACCACCTCTGTGACGCTGACAGGAGATTTCCCATGAACGCACGACGACAAACCGCCTCACTCATCGCGATCGCCACCCTGGCTGTGCCGCTCGTTGCGCCGGCGGTGACGCCGACGCCCGGGCAAGCCGAATGCCTCAAGGCACTGATGGCGAGCCTGGCCGAGACCTACCAGCCGGCACCCCGGCTTCGCGACGCTTCGTTTGTGAACAATGGCTCGCCCTTCGAGGTTGGCCAATCCAACTCCCAGTGGGTTCTGACGGCGACAAATCCGAAGACCAATCTCCCGGTGGCTCGAGCCACCTGCGTGGTTGGCCGCTCGGGCAGAGTCCTGGAGTTTTACAAGGAACCCATACGCTAGAGTGCACTGATCGGCGGGTCAGGCCGGCGGAGGCCTGACCCGCTCTCGGCGCGGGGTGAGTCCGGTTCCGGGCTGGCGGCCAGCGGGTGTGTCGGCGATTTGTCTGCGGTATTGGTGGGGTACATACTCAGACAGCGTGGCGCGGCTTCGAGCGGCCAATGACACCGCAATGGAGGTACCCCGTGCGTGGCAAGTCTTCGGGATCAGAGGGCATGGCGTTGGTGCTGGTGATCTTGGGCAGTGTGACGCTTGATGGTTGCGGCGGCGGCGGGTATGGGAGTGGAGGAGGCATGGGGGGTGGTAACCTCTCCTCGGCACCGGGAGATGCCGCAGTGGCCGCGTTTCTGCAGGCCGACCATCATCTGATGCTGTCCGCCACGGCGGGCGCCAACAGCTTCACGCTGCAGATCGATCAGCTGGCCGGCGTCGGCACCACCACCTTTCACGGGGTGGGCCCCGCCTACACCGATACCGCCACGGTCTCGCTGAGCGAGAACGGAGCGCTGCTCACGACCACCGTGGACAAGAGCTACTTCCTGCTGAACCCGGTGATGCCGCTGGGCAAAGTGAACAGCACCGGATCCCCGTATGCGATCGTGACCAGCTCTACGCCGATCCCGATGACCCTTACAGTCGGCTATCCGGGCTCCGTTGACAATGTTACCTACTACCACGATTCGAGCATGGCGGTGCTGGATGCGACCGAAGTGAGCACATATACGGTGAGCTCGAGGGACACGATGTCTTTGCTCGACTGTGTTCAGGCCGTGATCTCCGGCACGACGGCACAGGGAACGACTGACGGCATGGCGGATGGTAGCGAAACAGATTGCTACGCCGTCACTGCGGCGGGCATGGCTACGCTGGTCTCCGTTTCGATAACGGCCGGTGGCGTGACGCTGATGTTTCAATAAGAACCGGGACGCCGCTCACGCGACCAACGGCGAGTTGGCTGCCAGGAGCACGACTTGTGACTATCGGCCTTGCCCGCGACTTCTTCTTCTGGTGCGCAATCGCCAACTACGGCGTACTGCTCCTTTGGTTCATCGCGTTCACGTCTGCACATGAATTGCTCTACCGCCTTCATGCCAGATGCTTCAAGCTGTCCATCGCGCACTTTGATGCAATTCACTATTCCGGCATGGCGTTTTACAAGATCGGCGTGCTCGTTTTCAACGTTGCGCCTTATATCGCCCTGCGCGTGATCATGAGCCGCGGCAGCTGACATTCGCATCGAGCGCAGGCGTGAAGCATGAAGTGCCAAGTTCCGGAGTGAGTGCCCACGGCGCTCATACGGAGCGTTCGCCATCGCGCAGCAGCGGAACGGAACAATCGACGCCTACCCGGTAAGTATCGGATCCCTGGCGCGAGAGTCGCGGCCTGCCTGCCGCGACCGACCCCGTACTTGACGCCAAAATTGTCGCTCTGGATCAGCACCGGGGCACGGCCGGCGGCGTCGGCCGCTCCTGAAACTTTGGATCCCCTGCGGAGTTAGATCGGTGCACAGGTTTTAAACCCTTTGCACGACCGCCCCATCCAAGTAACAGGCTGAGAATCAAGGAGATAGACATGAACACCAATCGCAACAACCCCGGTTTCGCCAGCCACGCGGCGATGGGTCATTTCGGCCGTCAGCTGCTGTGCGCCCTCGCCGCCTGCGTGCTGACCGTAGTGCTGCTGGGTGCAGTGGGCAAGTCGCCGGCCCAGGCCGCGCAGCGCGCCGCCATCGAGCAGGGCATCACGAATTTTGGAGTGATTTGAGTCGCACGATCCGACCCTGGGCGCACCTGCCGCGCTCAGGGTGCAGACAGGAATCGCAATATTTCTGTCATCAGCCGGTCGCCCTGATCGGTCTTGAATAGAAACTGGGCGTGCGCTGATCCTTCCAGGATCACAAACCGTTTGGGCGGCTTGACCTTCTCGTAGTCGGCGCGCATTTCGGTCAGCCGCACGGTGCCGCTACCGTCCGTATCGTGGCGGCCGACGATGAACAGCTTGCGGCCCTTGATGAGTTCAGGGTGATTGCTCGACCCATGTGCGAGCAACACCAGGCGATCGATCTCGCCGGGCTCGCTATCGGCGGATGCATCCGCCGCGGCGACGCCCCCAAAGCTGGCGCCGACGACCGAGACCGTCCTGGCGCCGTGGTGATGCAGATAGCGCACCGCCGCCAGGACATCAAAGCGCAGCGCTGCGTCGCTCTGGAGTGCGGCCGGCGGCACGGGCGAGTCACCGAAGCCGCGAAAGTCGAACGCCAGGACGCGAAAGCCGTGGGCGGCGAGAATCTCAGCCTGTGGCGCCCAGTCCGCCTTGGTACGCCGGCCGCCGTGGGCCAGCACCACGCCACGCGCACCCGACCCATACAGATCGGCGGCAATGGTGGTGCCATCCTGGGTGGGGATGCTCAGGTGTACCTGTGCCGCACCCTGTTGGCTCAGCAGCAGGCCCGCAGCGGCAATGAGGAAGCCGTGCCACACGCGCATCTATTGCCGCTCGCCTCCGCGGTCGTCAGTTCGAGTCGCTGCGCTCACCATCCAGGGCTCGAGCCGGCGTCCCCAGGCCACAGCTACGTTGTAGCGGGGCGCCTCTTTTCTATCTGTCGTTCGGCCAGCGACGCCCGCTGCACTCGCATCGCCGTAGCCAAGCGGATTGCGGGCGCCAAAGACCGGCCGGTAGGTCAAGGGCACGTTGAGCTGCGGGATTCGCAGGCCGGCAAATTGCCCCACGGCGGCCCATTTGCCCGCGTGCCCGTAGACCGTGGGGCGAATGCTGCCGCGGACGATCGCGAAAGTGGTGCGATCCGGGTAGGCGCTCCGCAACGCGGCCGGGTCCAGGCCCGCATCAATGCAAAATAGCCGGCTCTCCTGATTCAGTGCGGCGTCGGCCTGTGCCTGGCTCATCTTGGCGCGCTCGGCCAGCACCTTGTCCCCTGGCGCGGCCGTTGCCGACTGCACCGCCTGGGCGGCATATTCCTGGGCATGCTGGAGTTCGCGCTGGTAGGTCTCGCCGTTCAGTTCCAGCACGAGGTAAACATCCCGGGCCAGCAGTTTCTCGTTGCGACGCCGGTCCGCATCGTTGTCCTTGGTCGCAGCCAGGGGAAAACCCAGAGACCGGAGTTTCTCCGCCGTGAGCCATGGCGTGAGGCCCCACATGGGCACAGCTTCACTTCCCCCACTCTCGTTGGAGTTTCGGTAGAGGGTCGTGTCGGTGCGAACCTCAATCCGCAGATCCAGGCCGCTGTTTTCCTTTGATAGCGACCACTCGGACGGTGCCGACAGCTCGCGTTCCGTGAGCATCAGGGTGCTCTCGGCCGGTGGTTGGCGGTTGAGCATGACGCCGAGAAACACGATCGCATTCGCCACGATGATCAGCAGCACGCCTGCGATGAGGAAGGTCCGGTTGGATCGAAGGTTCATCGCGATGCGCCTGAACCGGGCGCACTTGCGCTGCGCAACCGGCGCAGGACAAAAAGCGCCAGGAGAGCGGTCAGCCCCAGGAGCAGGAAGAACAGGTATTTCGGCATGCTCTCCCACCACCAGTCATAGAACTTGGTGAACAGGAAGATGACAAAGAACACCACCCCGGCGTTGCTGGTCTCCGGCCAGCGCCATCTCGCCCCCGCCCAGATCGCCGCAGCGCTGGCGGCGAATCCGATGACCTGATAGCTGTGCTCAACGGTCGTCGGGTCCCAGTCCAGGTAGCTCCCCTGGCCCCAGAAGGAGAGGGCCAGCATGGGGGTCAGCAGCGCCAAGGTGCCGATCAGGCGATAGGTCGATGCGAATCCGCCGAAGCGCGTCTGCGATATCAGTTGCGGCACGCCATAGATGAGCGCCGCCGCCGGGAAGACATTCTCGGGCCGCTCGCCGAAATCGAGCCAATACAGCCCGCTCCATTCCCCAATCCGGGCACTGGCGAAACCGAGCACGCACAGCAATCCGGCCGCCAGCATCAATCTGAGATCACAGGCATAGGCCAGCAGGAAGGCCATGGCTCCCCAGACGAGCAGGGCCTTGTCGCTGGGCGTGATATTGAATATCTGGCCAAGCATGGCGATGTTCAGGACGAAGCAGGAGAAAGCCACCAGCGCGGCCAGCTTGGTGAAATATCCGGTGCCGTCGCGGGCGCGAATCAGCGCCGTCAGCAGAAAACCCGCCACCGACGCGCTCGCCAGTATGCTGATCTGCGCGCCGGTCCCCAACCGTCCCCAGTACTGATAAAAGAGGAAGAAGACACTCGCCGCGAAGGCCAGGGCCCCGAGGAAGGAGGCGACGCGCATGCCCAGTGACAGCTGCCTGGAGCGCTCGTCGCGGTCGATGTCAAAGTCGCTCTTGAGCCTGGCGATCAGCGCGGCATGGTGAGCCTCAACCGCGCCGCGTTGCACGGCCGTCAGTTCCAGGACACCGGCCTTGCGGAGCTCTGCGAGTTCGCTGCGAAAAGCCTCGATGACCTCGACGTGGCGCTGGGCATCCTGCCGCGTCCCATCGCTCGCTTTGGCTTCGGCCCCTTCCACTGATCCCCCTTTAGGCGCGACGGATCGACGGTGTCTGAAGCCGCTGGCTAATCGGTCTTGGATTCCTTGTTTTGCTCAATCCAGACCAGTGCTGCCTCGACGTCCGACAGGTCGCCGGCGCTGAATCCCGGGATCCTGCCACCGCCGGCGGCGGCCTTGAGTCGATTCATTTCCGCCTGTGCCTGGGCGTTGACCCAGCCCAGGCCGCGGCGCACTTTCGACGTGAATTTCTGCTGCTTTTCTTCGGTCATGATCGTCCTCGCTGGTAGTAACGCGTCGGCAGCGCGCCGTGATCACGGCTGCCGCGGAATAAAGGAGAGGCAGGGCGAATCGCCGATCCAGCGATTCGCCCCGAATCGCTCAATGAGCATGCCTCGTGTTCTGATCGTCGAGGTCATCGACAGGGCACGCAGACTAACGGAAGCGGCCCCATCCGCAATCAAGCGGGGAGGAGGGTACGTGGAACGCCCTTGTTAAGCAACTCCGCTCGCGCGCCGTCAGTGTTGCGGCGCGGGCGTGCAGCTTAGAATCACTTCATGGCGTGGCTCACCAAGTCGCGGTTCATCTCTGGCCTGCAGTGCCCCAAGCGACTGTGGTTCGAGGTGCATCAACCGCTCGAAGAGGGATTGCCCGAATCGGTCCTGTTCCTCAATGGCCGCGCCGTCGATCGGCTCGCTCAGACACGGAAACCCGGGACTGTGGTCTCCCGCGAGCGCGGCATGCCAGCCGCGATTGCCGAGACCTCACGGTTGATCCGCTTAGGCGCGCCGCCGGTGATGTACCAGCCGGCTTTCCGGGCGGGGGACCTGGCGGTGATTGCCGACGTGCTCGAGACCGGCGGGTTCGGCGTGACGCTCACGGAAGTGAAATCCTCGACGCGCGTCAAGCCGGAGCACGTGCCTGACGCGGCCTTCCAGGCGCTGGTGATCCGCAAGAGCGGGATTCCCGTGGATCGCGTGCTCCTGGCGCACATCGACAGAGGATTCGAGCTCAAGACAGCGGGGGACTACGACGGGTTGCTGGTGGACGAGGACGTCACGAGCGAGGTGGAAGCCTCCCTGCCAGCAATCGAGGAGACGGCCACGCGGTTGCAGGAGGTCATGGCCGAGCACCAGCAGCCCGCCATCCGCATGGGAGCTCAATGCACGAGCCCGTATGAGTGTCCGTTCATCGATCGGTGTTCCGCACAGAGCGGTGCAACGCCCGACTATCCGGTGAAACTGCTGCCGCGCAGTGGCAAGGCGGTGGAGGCGCTGTTGGCGGAGGGGTACGCGGACCTCGCCGACGTGCCTGCCGATCGCCTGAGCGGGAAGATCCACCAGCG
>JANXYA010000387.1 GCA_025350345.1 Gammaproteobacteria bacterium | reverse complement strand
CGCGATCGTCGCCGCGCTGCGCCGCCTCGGCGATGATGAAACGCTCCTGGTGCAGTCGGGGAAGCCCGTGGGCGTGTTCCGCACGCACCTGGATGCACCGCGGGTGCTGATCGCGAATTCCAACCTGGTGCCCCACTGGGCCACCTGGGAGCACTTCAACGAGCTCGATCGCCGCGGGCTGATGATGTACGGCCAGATGACCGCAGGCTCCTGGATCTACATCGGCTCGCAGGGCATCGTTCAGGGTACTTACGAGACTTTCGTGGAAATGGGCCGACGCCACTTCGGCGGCAAGCTGGCGGGGCGTTGGATACTCACCGCCGGCCTCGGGGGCATGGGCGGGGCACAGCCGCTCGCCGCCACCATGGCAGGCGCCTCCATGCTGGCGATCGAATGCCGGCAATCGCGCATCGACAAGCGCCTGACCACCGGTTACCTCGACCGCCAGGCCGCATCGCTCGATGAAGCCCTGGCCATGATCGCCACGGCCAGCGCGCGCCAGGAGGCCGTATCGATTGGCCTGTGCGGTAACGCCGCGGAGTTGTTGCCGGAGATGCTCAAGCGCGGCGTGCGGCCTGACGCCGTGACCGATCAGACTTCAGCCCATGACCCGGTGCACGGCTACCTGCCGGCGGGCTGGACCGTGGCGCAGTGGGAATCGCTCCAGCAGACCGACCCGGCGCGCATCAGCAAAGCTGCCAATGAATCGATGGCCGTGCACGTGCGCGCCATGCTGGGGTTCAAGCGCCTCGGCATCCCCACTTTTGATTACGGCAACAACATCCGCCAGGTCGCCCTTGGCCAGGGCGTGAAGGACGCCTTCGATATTCCCGGCTTCGTGCCCGAGTACGTCCGGGCGCTGTTCTGCCGCGGCATCGGTCCGTTCCGCTGGGTCGCGCTCTCGGGCGATGCGAACGACATCGCCAAGACCGACGCCAAGGTGCGCGAGCTCATTCCCGATGATCCGCACCTGCATCGCTGGCTCGACATGGCGGCCAAGCGCATCCAGTTTCAGGGCCTGCCCGCGCGCATCTGCTGGGTGGGCCTGGGCGATCGCCATCGGCTCGGCCTGGCCTTCAATGAAATGGTGGCCTCCGGCGAACTCGCCGGACCCATCGTCATCGGCCGCGATCACCTGGATTCCGGCTCGGTCGCCAGCCCGAATCGTGAGACTGAGGCGATGCGCGACGGGTCGGATGCGGTCTCGGACTGGCCGCTGCTGAACGCATTGCTGAACACCGCGAGCGGCGCGACCTGGGTGTCGATTCACCATGGCGGCGGAGTCGGCATGGGCTACTCGCAGCACGCCGGCGTGGTCATCGTCTGCGACGGCACGCCGGCCGCGGCGCGGCGCATCGAGCGCGTGCTGTGGAATGATCCTGCCACGGGCGTGATGCGCCACGCCGATGCCGGCTACGACATCGCCCTGGAGTGCGCGCGCGAGCACTCGCTCAACCTGCCCATGGCCACGCCTCGGACCGGGCGATGAGCGCGCGTGCCACTCGCGCCGCCGGCGCGATCGGCGCGACCGGTGCGGCCGGGCTGCGGGCGGGCGCACTGACGCTGACTGCGCTGCGCTCGGTATGGGCCGAGTCCACCAGCATGCGCCTGACGCGCGCCGATCTGGGCCGGGTGCGCCGTTCACGCGCAGTGATCGAACGGCTCATCGCGCGCAACCAGACCGCCTACGGCGTGAACACGGGCTTCGGCTCGCTGGCGAGCGAGCGCATTTCGGCCACGGATCTGGCGCAGTTGCAGCATAACTTGGTGCTCTCACACGCCGCCGGGACCGGTGAGCCGCTCGGCGACGAGATCGTGCGGCTGGTGCTGGTGTTGAAGATCGCCAGCCTCGCGCAGGGTTACTCCGGCATACGTCCGCGCACGCTGCAGGCGCTGCAATCGCTGCTGCGCGCGGGCGTCTATCCTCTGATTCCCGGCCAGGGATCGGTCGGCGCCTCGGGCGATCTGGAGCCGCTGGCGCATTTGTCTGCGGTGCTGCTGGGGGTCGGCGCCGCACGCCACCGCGGCCGCATCGTCACGGCACAGCGCGGCCTGCGACTCGCGGGACTCCGCCCACTCCGGCTCGCCGCCAAGGAAGGTCTGGCGCTGCTCAACGGCACGCAGGTGTCCACGGCGCTGGGGCTCGCGGGGCTGTTCGCCATTGAGAACGTCTTCGCCGCGGCGCTGGTCACCGGGGCCCTCGCGGTGGACGCACTTAAGGGGAGCGATACGCCCTTCGATGCGCGCATCCATGCGGTGCGCCGCCAGCCAGGCCAGCTCACCGTGGCCGGACAGCTGCGCGCACTGCTCAGGGGCAGCAAGGTGCGCGCCTCACACGTGGACTGCTCTCGCGTGCAGGACCCCTATTCGCTCCGCTGCCAGCCGCAGGTGATGGGCGCCTGTCTCGACCTGCTGCGCACGGCCAGCGCTACGCTGCTGCGCGAGGCCAACGCCGTTACCGACAACCCACTGGTGTTCGCGCGGGATGACATCGTGCTGTCCGGCGGCAACTTTCACGCCGAGCCGGTCGCCTTCGCCGCCGACCAGCTGGCCCTCGCGGCCGCGGAGATCGGTTCGCTGGCCGAGCGGCGCATCGCACTGATGGTGGACACGAAGATGAGCGGCCTGCCGGCCTACCTGATCGCCAACAGCGGCGTGAATTCCGGATTCATGGTGGCGCAGGTGACCGCCGCCGCACTGGCCTCCGAGAACAAATCACTGGCGCATCCGGCGAGCGTCGACAGCATCCCGACCTCCGCCAATCAGGAAGATCACGTGTCGATGGCGACCTACGCCGCCCGGCGCTTGCTCACCATGGCCGGCAACGCCGCGGGCATCATCGCCGTCGAACTGCTGGCCGCCGCGCAGGGCCTGGAGTTCCATCGGCCACTGCGCAGCTCGGCGCGGCTCGAAGCGGTGCACCGGCTGCTGCGGCGCAGCGTGCCGATGCTAAGGCGCGACCGCTTCTTCGCGCCCGACATCGCCGCGGCGCGCACGCTCATTACCAGCGGCGCGCTGCGTGAACACGTGGCCACCGACCTGTTCGAACGCTAGGCTCGCCGCGCGCCGTGCGTTCGGCCCAGTCAGTGCAGACCTTCGCCACGCATACGCTGCGCGTTGGTGCTACGCCGCTGATCATCAGCGTGCCGCACGCGGGCACGGCGGTGCCGCAGGACCTGGTGCCGCAACTGACACCGCTCGCGCTGACCATCCCGGACACCGACTGGCACGTCGGCGAACTCTACGACTTTGCTCCGGCGCTGGGCGCCACCCTGCTTGTGGCCCGCTACTCGCGCTACCTCATCGATCTTAACCGCCCACCCGACGATGCGGCGCTGTACGCAAAATCGCCGCAGACGGGCCTGTGCCCGACGCAGAGCTTCGCGGGCGAATCCCTGTACCTGGCCGGCAGCGCGCTGCCCGACGCCGCCGAGATCGCGCGGCGGCGCCG
>JANXYA010000358.1 GCA_025350345.1 Gammaproteobacteria bacterium | reverse complement strand
CCGCAGCGGTATCCGGAGATCTTCGCCTGCCTCGGCATGGTGATCGGCCTCTACGGCCTTCTGGGACGCTCGAGGCGTACGGCCGATATCACGTCAAGATAACGGCTAACCCGGGTGATAGCCTGGGCTCTGGCTGCAGCCATGGCCCGGCGTTGCGTCCGAATATTCGGCATCTGGCCACGCCTCCTGCTCGTATATACCTCAAGCACCATGAGCCTCCCCGCGATAAAAAGCCTGGCGTTGCTCGTGGCGCTCGTTGCCTCAGGGACTGCCATGCTCGCCCCCGTGGCCCGTGCCGACGGGAGCGGTGCGGGTGACGCGGGTCTGGAGACCATCACCATCACGGCGACCGGCGTCAGCAACATGACGGCCGCTTCCTCAGGCGATGTCAGCCAGGGGCAGCTCGCGAGCCAGCCGCTGCTGCGCCCCGCCGCGGTGCTGGAGAACGTGCCCGGGCTGATCGTCACGCAGCATTCCGGCGGGGGTAAGGCCAACCAGTACTTCCTGCGCGCCTTCAATCTCGATCACGGCACCGACCTGGCGTCCGAGGTCGATGACATGCCCGTCAACATGCCCACGCACGCGCACGGGCAGGGTTATGCGGACCTGAATTTCCTGATCCCGGAACTCGCTGCGGATCTGCACTACCAGAAGGGCCCCTACTACGCCGACGAGGGCGATTTCGCCACGGCCGGAACGGTGCGCATTGGTCTGGTGAATGCAGCCCCGCCCGCCGCAACCTTAAGCTTTGGGCAAGACGGCTATCGGCGGGCTTTGTGGACCGGTTCGATGCCGGCCGGCGGTGGGACCCTCCTGGGTGCCGGAGAGGTCTATCACAACGATGGTCCATTCCAGGTGCCGGACGACTACCGCCGGCTCAACGGCGTGCTGCGTTTCCGCCACGGATCGGAGCAGGACTACTACACGCTCACGGCGATGTCGTATTCGGGGTCCTGGAATGCCACCGACCAGGTGCCCCAGCGCGCGATCGACGAAGGCGCGATTGGTCGCTTCGGCAGTCTGAATCCCACGGATGGGGGGGGCACGAGCCGCTCGAGCCTGTCCTTCACCCGCGTCCGGCGCAGCAGCGCGGAGCAGGACCAGTTCTCGGCCTACCTCATCCGCTACCAACTGGACCTGTGGTCGACCTTCACCTATTTCCTGAAAGATCCGGTCAGGGGAGACCAGATGCTCCAGCACGACGATCGCGTCGTGTACGGCTTCAAGGGTTCCAGAACTTGGTTCGCCTCCGTGGCCGGCAAGGCGATGTCCACGGTGCTCGGCATCCAGGCTCGGGTCGATGACATCCGCGATGTCGGTCTGTTTCCGACGTATCAGCGCCAGATACTGGGCACCTCCCAGGACGCCAGCGTCACGGAGTCCAGTGCCGCCCTGTACCTGGAAAGCAGCCTGCAATGGTCGGCCAAGCTCCGCTCGGTGGCCGGATTGCGCGAAGACCAATTTGGCTTCGACGTCAGGGACAAGTTGATCAATGCCGACGGGAGCTGCAATTTGAGTAGCGATCCACTGGGCTGCAATACCGGGACCCGGCGTGCTTCCTTAATCAGCCCCAAGCTGGGAATCGTGCTGGGCCCCTGGGCGAGGACCAGCTACTTCATCAACATTGCCGATGGTTTTCACAGCAACGATGCCCGCGGCGTCACACGGAGCGGTGAGAACCCTGCAGCCAGCCCTGTGACACCACTGACCCGGGCTCGCAGTGCCGAGCTGGGTTTGACCAGCAAAATCGTGCCCCGCTGGGATCTTTCCCTCGATGTGTTCCAGCTGAAGCTCAAGTCGGAACTCGTGTTCTCCGGCGATGCCGGCGTGACGGAGCCCAGTGGCGCCACCACGCGCACGGGCATCGAGTGGGGCAATACCGTTCATATGACTTCCTGGCTCTCGGCCGATCTGCATGCCGCCTTCTCCAGGGCGCGCTTTGACCGCAATGCCGAACCGGATGACCTGGGCTGCAGCAACGCAGCCCCCAGCAATCCCTGCACCCAGCCGATCAGCATCGTGGGGCGGTACATCCCGAACAGCCCGACCAATGTGATCGACGCTGGCCTCACGGCCCGACGTGAGTCCGGGTGGTTCGGCGCCATTCGCGCACGGCATTTTGGGGACTCCCCGCTGGTCGAAGACAACAGCGCCCGCTCACCGGCCTACACCACCATTGATCTGCAGATTGGGTACCGCCAGGGGCACCAATGGCTCGCGGCACTGGACCTCTTCAACCTGTTCGACACCCAGTGGAACGACATCACGTACTACTACGTCTCACGCCTGCAGAACGAAGCCGGGCCGCAGGCGGGCTATATGCTGCACCCCGGTGTCCCCCGAACCCTGCGCGCCCGAATCCAATACCTGCTCTAGGCCGGCCGGCAAGGCAGCGCGGGCGCCGGCCTGGTGGTCACGTGAACTTGCTTCACGGACCGTAACGCGTTACGATGTAACGCGTTACAACTGGAGGATGCCGTGGCATTGCCCGCCGAACGAATGAAGGCCATGCGTGAGCGGCGCGGTGTGCGCGGTCTGCGCGAACTGCGCTTGATAGTACCCGACGCACGCTCCAGGGCAGTCCGCAGACGCGTCGCGAAGCAGGTAGCGGGCCTGGACCGTTTGCGGGAGCTGGACGCACTGGGCTGGATTGAGGCGGTGTCGGTATCCGAGGAGCAATGAAGCGCGGCGATGTGGTGACGGTTGCAGCAAGCGGCGATTATGGCAAGCCGCGACCCGCGGTCATCGTGCAAACGGATGCGCTGCCTGCCGCGCATGCCTCGGTAGTGGTTTGTCAGATGACCTCTGAATGCAGCGACGCCGCGGATTTTCGGGTGACGATCGATCCGACCGCGAAGAACGGCTTGCGGGTGAGATCGCAGGTGATGGCCGATAAGCCGGTGACGATCCGGCGCGAACGTGTCGGACTTCAGGTCGGGCATCTTGACGACAAAGATATCGCCCGCCTCAACGTTGCCCTGGCATTCGTCATGGGATTGGCGGACTGAGTTGCGGCTGAGCCCCGATGGGCAGGTACGACGAAATCCAGTGTGATGACCTTGCCGCGCGCACGTCCGGTCACCTGACAGGCGGTCGCTCGGGCCAGGCCTCGCGGCTGGATTCGCCTACTTCAGCGCTTCGCGTACGGAGCTCTCGTCATCGAACATCAGCCATTCGATTACCGACAGCGGGAGGGTTCCGTAGCTGATCAACTGATCGTGAAATGCGCCGAGGCGAAAGCTGGCGCCCTGGCTGTCGCGATAGCGCCCGAGCAGGCGCATGATTTGCCACTTGCCCGTGATGTACGAGATCTTCTGCGACGGGCTCGAGGCCGCACCCGCCGCCTCACCTTCGGCGGCTTCGCGGTCGAGTCCGCCCGCCTCCATGAAGTAATTGACCGCCTGTTCGAAGCTCCAGCGCCCGGTGTGCAGATTTACGTCTACGCCGATGCGCGCCGCGCGGTAGCGGCTGAGGCGCAGGATTTGTCCCTGCGCGGCCGAGTTGTCCGGGTAAAAGCCTTCTCGCATCAACATTTCTTCGCCATACAGGGCCCACCCTTCCGCGAATACGGTGTCCCCCTGCTGGCGACGGATCTCGTCCGCAACGTGATTGGCAATCGAGATCTGCAGGAAGTGACCCGGAATGCCCTCGTGGCCGAGGATAGGCCGCGGATCTTCGATTGCGGCACGGATGTAGAAGTTTCCGCTGTGCGGGTTGAAGGCAGGGATGTAGTAGAAGCCGCCGGGATCCTGGTCGTAGACGCCTGGCGGGTTCATGAATCCGCCCGGGCTCGTGGGCTTGAACGCTTCAGGAAGCTGGCGGATCTGGAAGGGACCGATGTAGGAGGGGATAGTGACCAGCCGATTGGCACGTAGAAACTCGACGATCTCCTGCAAGTGGGACTCATACGCCGCCAGAAACTCCGCCTCGTCCTTCGGAACGTGCTTCGCGCGCGCGGGATCTGGGGAGGCCAGGTTCGGATCCTTTAGCATCGCTTCGAGCGCGCGATAGCGCACGAGCTCGACTTCGCCCAGATGCGCGACATCGTGCGCGTCGAAAGGCAGCAGCAGGACGCGCTTCAGCAGATAGTTGTAGCTCGCCTCACCCATCGGCTGCCACTCCGGCATCTTGCCCAGCCCCTCTTCCAGCCAGTCGGCGTACTGGTGCAATGCCTTGACCGCACGGTCACGCGCCGTGACCAATCGCCGCCGTTCGGCGGCAGAAAGCTCGTCGGCGAGGGTCATCAGGCTCACCGTGTACAGCTCATCACCGCCGCGCGCAGCCTGGATGGCGAGCGACGCGTACAGCTTCACCGGCCGTGTGAGATTTACGCGGGCGGTTCCCAGCAGCGCGGGGACCTGCTCCAGACGCGCGGTCGCCGCGAGTGCGCGTGTGTGGCGCGGCGCATATTCCTTCTGCAGCAGCGTGAAGATCGAGTTTGTGCTTTCGTTGACGTATAGCTGCGGATCCGAACTCTCGCGATCCAGTCTGCGGCCGAAGAAATCTGCGCCGGCGAGTTCGGCCTGAAACAGCACGAGATCAACGCGATCGTCCTTGCTCCAGCCGTCAGTGGCGAGAGTGCCCACCTGCGTAAGCAGATCGCTCACGTGTTGACGGCGCCGGAGATATTCGCGGCTGCTGTAGTCAGTCAGCCGGGTGTCGAAGCGATGATCCCCGGCGGCGCTGGTGGCGACCGGGTAGGACGCGTCGCGCCATTGGTAGTATTCGTGCGCGAGCTGGCGAAACTCTGCGGGGCCCGCGAGGGCCCGCCAGGACTGGAACAGCATGACAGCGGCCAGCAGGGCGTGACGCGGGCGCATCTGGGATCTCCCGGGCGGATGGGTGCTTGCTGCGAGAAGCGGATTGTACTCCTCCGGTTGCTCCAGCAACCCTTGCTCAATGGGAGCGCGGGGGTGCAATCGCTGCCGTGAGATCGATTGGAAAGTAGGCTAGAGTGATTTGGACCGCCCAATACACTTCGAGGCAGAGGCAAATCCGATCGACGCACGACTCATGACGGAAAGATCATCCACCAGTGCCGCGGCGGTCGAGATCGGCGATAGAGCCCACAAAATGATATCTCGAAGGGTATCGGTGGCCCCGATGATGGACTGGACCGACCGGCACTGCCGCTACTTCCTGCGCGGCTTCTCCCCACGCGTGCTGCTGTACACCGAGATGATCACGGCCGAGGCGCTGCTGCGCGGCAATGCCGCGCGACTGCTGCGCTACTCGCCGGAGGAGCAGCCGCTCGCCCTGCAGCTCGGCGGGAGCGATCCGGCGCGCCTCGCGGCGGCGGCGCGGCTGGGGGAGCAGGCCGGTTACTGCGAAATAAACCTGAACTGCGGCTGCCCGAGCGAGCGGGTGCACGCGGGCGCGTTTGGCGCCTGCCTGATGGCCGAACCCGGCCGCGTCGCGGACTGTGTGGCCGCCATGCGCGCGGCGGTGGCGGTTCCGGTCACCGTCAAGATGCGCATCGGCATCATCGAGCATCGTGAGGGCGGGCCGCTGCGCCAGCGCCTCGAAGAGTTCGGTGACGCCGACTACGCGCGCCTTATAGCCTTTACCGCGGCAGCCAGCGCGGCCGGGTGCGAGCACTTCATCGTGCACGCGCGCCAGGCCGTGCTGGGCGGACTCTCGTCCAAGGAGAATCGCGAGGTGCCGCCGCTCCGTCTGGCGATCGTGCGGCGGCTGGTCGGGGATTTCCCGGCGTTGAAAGTCGTGCTCAACGGCGGGCTGCGCACGGTGGGGGAGGTGACCGAGGCCCTGTCCTGGGCGGCCGGCGCGATGCTGGGGCGCGAGGCCTATCATCGCCCATATATCCTCAGTGAACTGCATCTGCAGCTGTACGGCGACGGTTGGCAACGTCCCACCGAGGAGCAGATACTCGAACGCATGGCCGACTATGCCGGGCGCGAACTGGCGGCCGGCGAGCCGCTGGCGGCCATCACGCGCCACATGTTCGGCCTGTATTCCGGCCAGCCCGGCGCGCGCGCCTTTCGCCAGCGGCTCTCAAATGGGGTGCGCCAACCAGGTGCGGGCGAGGCGCTCCTGCGCGCGTCCGCCCTATGACATGGTCAGGGGGCAGGGCTCGCGTATAATCCTGCGCGACCGGCCCCATCTTATGTAAAGTCGCGGGGCCCGGATGGCGGCGGCCCTGGCAGCTGGACAGCGAAAACATGGTCAAGGATATCGAACTCGCCATCCTGTTCGCCGACGTGGTGGGCTCCACCCGCTTGTTTGAGGGTCTGGGCGACCAGCGGGCACGCGCCATGGTCGCCATCTGCATCGATGTGATGCGCACCGCCACGGAGCAGCATCACGGCACCGTGATCAAGACCATCGGCGATGAGGTCATGTCGACGTTCCCGACCGCCGACGATGCGCTCAATGCCGCCGGGCAGATGCAAAAGCAGATCAGTGCCCACGCGGAGCTCAGGATGGACGGCCAGCCGGTCGCCATCCGCATCGGCTGCCACTTCGGGCCGGTGGTCCTCGAAGCGCGCGATGTATTCGGCGCCAGTGTGCACACGGCCAACCGCATGACCAGCCAGGCCAAGGCGGGTCAGATCATCACCACCTCGGCCACGGTGGAGCGCCTGTCGCCCGAGTGGCGCGCCTCGGTACGGCAGAT
Organism: Gammaproteobacteria bacterium; assembly: GCA_025350345.1. GTDB lineage: Bacteria > Pseudomonadota > Gammaproteobacteria > Steroidobacterales > Steroidobacteraceae > FEN-1191. The sequence continues at coordinate 8,983 of JANXYA010000358.1, read as the reverse complement.
CGATGTCGCCACGATCCGCGGCCAGGGTGGCGAAGTGGCCCTGTACGAAGTGCTCTGGCAGACCGAGGATGTGACCAGCATGCTGCCGGCCATCGCCCTGACGGCGCACGACCAGCGGCGCACCCTGCGGCTGCGGGTCCGGGCCGGCGACACGGAAGTGATCTGCGACCAGCTGCATCCGCACGTCGCCATCGGTCGGGCCGATGAGAGCGACCTGATCGTGCGCGGCAACCTGATTTCGCGGCTGCACGCGCGCATCGAGTTCAACCGCAATCGCTTCATGCTCACCGACCAGAGTACCAACGGCACCTTTGTGCAGATGGCCGGCCAGGAAGAGGCCTTCGTGCGACGCGACAGCATGCCCATCAAGGGCGAGGGCATGATCGGACTGGGGCGTGTCCCGGACATCGACTCGCCCCAGACCATCCGCTTCGTCTGCGAAGAGAGCTGAGGGGCGAGGACGGCTCGGGCGGCGCCCATTGTGGCGGTTGCCGCTGCAGAAGGGAGGGTACGGGGCTTGATCGCCATGCCGTATCCTAAAGGTGCCATGTCCAGCAATCCGTCATGAGTGCACTGGCAGAGGTGTTCCGGCCCGCCGGCACGCTCGCGCGCGCGCTCGAGGGGTTCGTGGCACGCCCGTCGCAGCTGCGCATGGCCGAGCGCATCGCGCGCGCGCTGGAGGAGCGGGAGCGGCTCCTCATCGAGGCCGGCACCGGCACCGGCAAGACCTTCGCCTATCTGGTCCCGGCGCTGACCTCCGGATTGCGGGTGCTGATCTCCACGGGGACACGCACGCTCCAGGATCAACTCTACAGTCGCGATATCCCGCTGCTCGCCGGCGCGCTGGGCCGGCCGCTGACGATGGCGCTGCTGAAGGGCCGTGCCAATTACCTCTGCCGGCTCAAACTGAGCGGCGGGGGCACGCAGGCGGCACTGTTCGGGGATGAGGAACAGGTGCTGCTCGGGGAGATTCGCGACTGGGCCGAGCGCACGCGCAGCGGGGATCTGGCCGAAGTCGCCGCGCTCGGGGAGTCCCATCCCCTGCGTGCGCAACTCACCAGCACACGCGAGAGCTGTACGGGCCAGCAGTGCCCGGAGTTCTCGCGCTGTCATGTCTTTGCCGCACGGCGCGCGGCGCTCGAAGCCGAGCTCGTCGTCGTCAATCATCATCTGCTGCTGGCGGATCTGGCCCTCAAGGAGGATGGCTTTGGGGAGTTGCTCCCGGGTGTCGACGCGATGATCCTGGACGAGGCCCACCAGTTGCCCGATCTCGCCGCGGAGTGCTTTGGCCTGAGCTGCTCGAGCCGGCAGGTCGAGACGCTCCTGCTTGATGCGCGCCGCGAACTGCTGCTGCTGGGCCTTAATCCAGCCGAGATGGCTGCGGCGCATGCGCGGCTCGAGCAGGCGCTCAAGCGACTCGCCGCAGGACTTGGCCGGCAGGAGCGCCGGGTCGCCTGGGAGGAGCTGGATGCGCCCTCGAGGCAATCCTGCGCTGAACTGTGCGGGGCACTTAGGGAGTGGGCGAGCGAGCTCGAGGCCAGGACGGATGCGTCGGGTGTGCTGCAATGCGCGGCACGCGCGCGCGCCCTGGCCTCTGACATGGAAGTAGTGATGGCGGAGCCGGACGGGGCGGACGCGGGCGGGGCCCGCAGCATCGGGGTGAGCGCACGGGGTTTCACGCTCAGTCTCCTGCCTTACGATATTTCCGCGCGCTTTCGCGCCCTCGTCGATCAGCATCCCAGCGCCTGGGTCTTTACCTCCGCGACGCTGGCACTGGCGGGAAACTTCGGGCATTTCTCCAAGCGCCTCGGCCTGGGCGATGCCGCCACGCTGTGCCTCGACAGTCCCTTTGACTACGAGCGCCAGGCGCTGCTGTACCTGCCGACGGGACTCCCTGATCCAGGCGCCGCGAATTACACGGAGGCGGTGCTGGAGGCCGTGCGACCGCTGCTCGATGCGAGCGATGGCGGGGCGTTCCTGCTGTTCACCAGCCACCGCTCGCTCCGTGCCGCAGCGCGGATACTGCGCGCCTCCGACTGGCCCGCGAACTGGCCGCTGCTGGTGCAGAACGACGCACCGCGCGAGCTGCTGCTGCGGCGTTTTCGCGACTCGGGCCGCGCGGTGCTGCTCGGCACGGCGAGCTTCTGGGAGGGGGTCGACGTGCAGGGCGTAGCGCTGCGCCTGGTCGTGATCGACAAGCTCCCCTTTGCTCCCCCGGACGATCCGCTGGTGCGCGCGCGCGTGCAGCACCTTTCCTCACTGGGATTGAACGCCTTTCGCGACTACCAGCTGCCCGAGGCGGCGCTGGCGCTCAAGCAGGGCGTCGGACGCCTGATCCGCAGCGAAGAGGATCGCGGCGTCGTCATGATCTGCGATCCCCGGCTCTTCAGTCGCGGTTACGGACGCACGCTGCTCGCCGTCCTGCCGCCCATGCGGCCGACGCGCGAGGCCGAGGAGGCCATCGCCATGCTGAGCCGTTGTGCGCGCGAGGTGGCACTGGCATGAGGCTGCTGGCGCTCGACACCGCCACGGAGTGCTGCAGCGTGGCGCTGTGGCATGAGGGTGAAGTGCACAGCGCTGAGCGAGTGGCCGAGCGCGGCCATGGCGCGCATATCCTGGGCATGATGGATGAAGCGCTGGCCACGGCGGGCTGGACCCTGCGCTCGCTGGATGCGATTGCCTTTGGCCGTGGTCCGGGCGCCTTTACCGGCCTGAGGTTGGCCGCGAGCCTGACACAGGGACTGGCCTTTGCAGCCGGACTGCCGGTCATTCCGGTCTCCGACCTGCGGGCGGTCGCGCAGCAGGCGCTCGGCTGCCCGCAACGGCCGCTGCACGCGCTGGTCTGCCTCGATGCGCGCATGGGCGAGCTGTACTGGGCCGGCTTCGATCAGGTCGATGGATACGCCCGGCCGGCGACCGGCGAGGCCGTGGCGGGCCCGGAAGCTGTGATCGCTGCGGCGCGTCAGTGGCTGGGAAGCCGGTCCGCCGCGGGCGCCGGTGCAGGCTTTCTCGCGCATCCGGTGCTGGCGAGTACCCTGTCATCGCAGCTGCAGCCCGTGCTGGCCCGACTGGCACCGCACGCCCGTGAAATCGCCGCCCTGGCGGCGCGCGATGGCCTGGCTCTGGCGGTGCCGGCCGAGCAGGCCCTGCCGATCTACCTGCGTGACAATGTGGCAATGGTTCCCGGCCAGGCGCCTGTTTCCTAGTTCCCTTGCCTTGTCATGGATCTGTCATACACCATGGCTAACGTGGCGCCGCACTGCGTGCGCCCCCACTCATGACGCCGAAGCACATCCTCATCGTTGAAGACGAGCGGCCGATCCGCGAGATGATCGCCTTTGGCCTCAAGCGCGCCGGCTTCGAAGTGCGGGAGGCCGAGGACAGCCGCGCCGCACGCTCCGCTCTGGCCGACCGGCGCCCCGACCTGATCCTGGTGGACTGGATGCTGCCCGATACCAGCGGACTGGAGCTGACGCGCTCGCTCAAACGCGAGCGCGAAACGCGCGACCTGCCCATCATCATGCTCACGGCCCGTGCCGCCGAGGCCGACAAGGTAGCTGGTCTCGACGGCGGCGCCGATGACTACCTGACCAAGCCCTTTTCGCCGCGCGAACTGCTGGCGAGGGTCAATGCCCTGCTGCGCCGGACGGCGGGGCAGGATGAAGGCGAAGCGGTCAGCCACGGCGTTCTGGCACTCGATCGCGCCGGCCACCGCGTGAGTGCCGCGGACAGGGCCGTAGCGCTGGGACCGACCGAGTACCGGCTGCTGGAATTTTTCATGTTGCACCCCGATCGTGTATACAGTCGCGAACAGCTGCTCGATCGCGTCTGGGGAGGCAATGTATATGTGGAAGAGCGCACCATCGACGTGCACATTCGCAGGCTCCGCAAAGCCCTCGAAGACTTCGCCTGCGACCACTACGTACAGACCGTTCGTGGAACGGGCTACCGGTTTTCGGTGCGCGTAGACACCTGACGCACGGGCACAGGGCCGGGCGCAGTCGATGACGGTGTCCTCATGGTGGGCCCTGCTGGCACGCTCGCTGCTGGCGGTTGCGGCCGCGTACCTCGTAGGGATGACGGTCGGACGCGCCGGCCTGGTGGTCGCGATCGTGCTGGCAGCGCTCCTGGTGCGCCAGCTGTACCTGCTGATGCGCCTGCTGCAATGGCTCCGGCGCGACCGCGTGGACCTGGCGCCGGACGCCGGCGGAGCCTGGGGCGAACTCATTGGGTTGATCGCACGGCTGTTTCGCCGCAAGCAATATCACAAGCGGCGCATGCTGCAGCTGCTGCGCGAGCTGCGCCACTCGACCGCCGCGATTCCCGACGGTGTCGTCATGCTGAATCCGGCCGCGGAGATCCTCTGGTTCAACCGCGCGGCGGCGCAGCTGCTGAACCTGCGCGGCCGGGGCGATGTCGGCCTGCGCGTCGATAACCTGGTGCGCCGTCCGGAGTTCGTGCAATACCTGCGCACCGGTGATTACAGCGTGCCGGTGGTGGTGCAGGCCAGCGGCGTGTCCGAACAGTACCTGCACTTCCAGGTCGTACCTTACGGCACGGGCCAGTTGCTGCTGCTGGTGCGCGACGTCACCCGGCAGGCGCACCTCGAAGCGATGCGCAGGGACTTCGTGGCCAATGCCTCGCACGAGCTGCGCTCGCCTCTGACCGTCATCTCCGGCTACCTGGAAACGATTTCACAGGATGAGAACGTCGACCCGATGTTGCGTGGGCCCATTGATGAGATGCGCCGCCAGGCATTGCGCATGGCGGCGATCGTGCACGACCTGCTCGAGCTGTCCCGCCTCGAGGCTGAAACCAGTGCGCCGGCCGGTGAGCCGATAGACGTCGGTGCCCTGGTCACCCGCCTGCGCAGTGATCTGCTCGCGCGTGTCTCCCACTCTTTGGACGTGAGGTTGGAAATTGAAACGGCCGACCGCCTGCTCGGCGTGGAGGCGCAGATCCACTCGGCATTCGCCAATCTGCTGGAAAACGCGGCAAAATATACCCCTGCGGGCGGCAGCATCACGATGCGCTGGTGGCGCGATGAGAACGGCGGTCACTTCGTCGTGAAGGACACCGGCATCGGCATTGCCGCTGAACACATTCCCCGGCTAACGGAGCGTTTTTATCGCGTGGATGCGGGCCGGAGCCGCGCCAGCGGTGGCTCGGGACTGGGGCTCGCCATCGTCAAGCACGCGCTCCAGCGCCATGGCGCCAGCCTGCAAATCGAGAGTGAAGAAGGGCAGGGCAGCACTTTTAGCTGCCATTTCCCGCCCGCCCGCCTCGTGGCTCCAGCCTGAGATTGGGATCCGGCTCGCATTTTCTCCCGCCGACTGGGCTATAGTTGGCCTCAGCTACTGCCCGGAACCATTCCCATGGAAGCCGCTGACCTTTCGCACCACACTTCCCGGCGCTTCAATGAAGACCTCGAACGCGTTCGTGCCAAGGTGTTGGCGATGGGCGGCTTTGTCGAGGAGCAGCTCGGCCGCGCGTTGACGGCGCTGGAGGATGGCAACAGCGAGCTGGGCAAGGCGGTCGCCACCCAGGATTACAAGGTCAACGGCATGGAGGTATCGATCGACGAGGAATGCAGCCGCATTCTCGCCACGCGCGCCCCGGCCGCCGGAGACCTGCGCCTGATCGTGGCGACCATCAAGACGATCACCGATCTGGAGCGCGTAGGCGATGAGTGCGAGAAGATTGCACTGATTGCGGCGCGGCTGGCGACGGAGGAGCGTCCTGCCGGACAGTACAGGGAAATCAAGCATATTGGCCGCGCGGCCAAGGGAATGGTGCACGATGCGCTCAACGCCTTCGCACGCCTCGATGCCGAACTGGCGATGCGCACGGCGCGCAGTGATCGCATTGTCGATGAGGAATACGAATCCATCCAGCGCCAGTGCATCACCTTCATGATGGAGGACCCGCGCATGATTCGCCGGGCGCTGGATGTCATGTGGGTGGTGCGCTCACTCGAGCGCATCGGCGATCACGCCAAGAATGTCTGCGAATACGTCATCTATATGGTGCACGGCAAGGATATTCGCCACCGCTCGCTCGAACGTGTCGAGCTGGAACTCAAGAACCAAAATGCCCGCGGTTGAGCCGCCAGGCCGGCCCCGGCGGACCCTTGGCACCATGCTGACCCGCCGCAGCCTGAACCTGACCGGATTCCTGTCATGCCTCGCCCTGCTGGGTTACGCCTGGTACGTGCAGGGGGTGCTCAGGGTCGATCCCTGCCCCCTGTGCATTTTCCAGCGCCTCGGCGTGGCTGCCATCGGCGTGCTGTTCCTGATGGCCTGGCTGCACGCACCGAATGCCCTGGGGGCGCGCATCTACGGGGTCCTCTTGGCCGTGGCCGCCGCGATGACCGTGGCGGTCGCGGCGCGACACGTGTGGATACAGCATTTACCGGCGGATGCCGTGCCGGTCTGCGGCGCTACACTGAACTACTTGCTGGATGTGTTCCCGCTTTCCGAGGTGATCCGCAAGGTACTCACCGGTTCGGGCGAATGCCATCAGGTGAACTGGACCTTCCTGACGCTCGCGATGCCGACCTGGGTGCTGATCGCAGCTGGCGCGCTCGGGGCGCTCGGCGTGTACGCGAACTGGGGCGCAGCGCGGCGCTGAATTCAAAGCCCGCTGCTACGCGAGCAGGTTGCGGAGCGAGTGCAGGTACATCGCGTGCAGTAACTCGATGTCCGTGAGCCGCACGGATTCGTCGACCTTGTGGATCGACGGGTTTGGTACGCCCAGTTCCACCACTTCGGCGCCCATGTGAGAAAAAAACCGCCCGTCAGAAGTTCCGCCATCGGTCGATAGCGCCGGATCCTTGCCGGTCACCTGCCTGACGGCCGCTTTCACGCCAGCCAGGAGTCTGCCCTGACGCGAATAGAAAGGTTCGCCGGACAGGTACCATTCGATCGTGTGGCGCACCTGGTGGCGGGTGAGCAGTTCCTCGACGATGCGCTTCAGACCCTCGGAGGTCTGCGCCGGCGAGTAGCGCAGATTGAAACGCGCAGTCAACTCGCCTGGAATCACGTTGGGCGCGCCTGTGCCTGCGTTCAGGTTGGAAACCTGGAAGCTGGTGGGCTGGAAATGCTCGTCGCCATGATCCCAGACACGGCTGCCAAGTTCCGCCAGCGCGGGTGCGAATCGGTGCACGGGGTTATCAGCGAGTTGCGGATAGGCAATATGCCCCTGTACGCCGTGGACCGTGAGGCGCGCGGACAGCGAGCCGCGCCGGCCGATCTTGAGCATATCGCCGGCGACCTGTTCGCTCGAGGGCTCGCCGACAATGCACCAGTCAATGAGTTCGTTACGCCTCAGCAGCGTGTCGACCACTCGCCTGGTGCCATCGACCGATGGTCCCTCCTCGTCGCTGGTAATCAGAAAAGCGATCTTCCCCTGATGCCGCGGGTGTTCGGCGATGAACGACTCGGTGGCCGTCACCATGGCGGCGAGCCCACTCTTCATATCTGCAGCACCGCGCCCGTAGAGCACACCAGTGCGGATTTCAGGCTGGAATGGGTCGGAACTCCAGTTTTCCAGTGGCCCAGCGGGTACCACATCAGTATGCCCCGCAAAGCACAGCACCGGGTGGCCCTCACCGCGCGTGGCCCAGAGGTTCTCGACACGGCCAAAGGGGAGCTTCTCGATGTGAAAGCCCAGCGCTTCGAGCCGTGCGGCCAGCAACTCCTGGCAGCCCCCATCGGCCGGCGTGACGGAAAATCGGGCCATCAGGTTCCGGGTCAGCGCAAGCGTTGCAGACATCAATTTCCTATGCTCGGCAGATAGCGAGGGGGCCCGAGTCTACCAATGCAATCATGCACATGCGCCTGATCGGAGCAAGCCTGACACACAACCGTCATACGGTGCGGCTATAAGGACGGTCCTGCAGGTTCTGCGGTCAGACCATAAGGGGATCAAGCAAGTGAGTATCAGCACCACATTCAAGCTCCGGGCCATTGCCGGCGCGCTGGCAATCGGCGCGATGGGCATCGCCTCAGCGACCGATATATCGGGTGCCGGTGCGACCTTTCCCTATCCTGTTTACTCGAAATGGGCCGAGGCCTACAAGGCCCAGACCGGGGTTGGTCTAAATTATCAATCGATCGGGTCGGGCGGTGGCATCAAGCAGATCAAAGCCGCGACGGTCACTTTCGGCGCCTCGGACAAGCCGCTGGAGCCCAAGGACCTGAGCGATTCCGGGCTGGTCCAGTGGCCGATGGTCATCGGTGGTGTGGTGCCGGTGGTCAACATCCCGGGCTTCAAGCCCGGCGAACTGCAGCTTGACGGCCCGACACTGGCCAGCATGTACCTCGGTGAAATTACCAAGTGGAATGACGCCCGCATCAAGGCGCTCAATCCCAAGGCCAAGCTGCCCGACCTGGCGATCGCGCCGGTGTACCGCTCTGACGGTTCGGGTACGAACTTCCTGTTTACCAACTATCTGTCGACCGTCAGCCCGACGTTCAAGAGCAAGATCGGCGCCAACGCTTCGGTCGAGTGGCCCACCGGAATTGGCGCCAAGGGTAACGAGGGCGTGGCCAATATGACCACGCAGACCGAGGGTGCGATCGGGTATGTTGAATACGCGTACGCGAAGCAGAACGCGATGACGTATCTGCGCCTGAAGAATCACGACGGTAAGTTCGTCGCTCCGGAAGCCGCCGCCTTCCAGGCGGCGGCGGCCAACGCCGACTGGGAGAAGGCCGAGGGGTACTACCTTATTCTTACCGACCAGGCCGGTGCCGCCTCGTGGCCGATCACAGGCGCCAGCTTCATCATCATGTATCGGCAGCCTAAAGATGTGGCGGCAGCGGCCGAGGCGCTCAAGTTCTTCGCCTGGGCCTACAAGAGCGGCGCTGACATGGCGGCCAAGCTTGACTACGTGCCCCTGCCCGAAAAGCTTGTTAAGCTTGTCAAGAAGACCTGGACGACCTCGATCCAGGATAACGGCAAGCCGATCTGGACGGGCAAG
>JANXYA010000355.1 GCA_025350345.1 Gammaproteobacteria bacterium | reverse complement strand
GAGCAGCACAGGGTGATCACCAGCGTGCCGGTGAACAGATTCTGCAGCTGGCCGACGCCAAACACGGTCGCCATGGCGTCCCGTACGGGTCTCAGAAGATAGTAGGTCGCTGCTGCTCGCGTTTGCATGCAATTTCGTGCTCATGGCGACCTACTATCTTCTGAGACCCGTACGGGACGCCATGGCGACCGTGTTTGGCGTCGGCCAGCTGCAGAATCTGTTCACCGGCACGCTGGTGATCACCCTGTGCTGCTCGCCCGTGTTCGCCTGGCTCACGGACACCTTCAAGCTCGCGCGCGTGCTGACCGGAATATTCTGGTTCCTGATTGTCGACCTGCTGTGCTTCTGCGCCTGGTTCCAGGCCGAGCCGGACAGTCGCTGGCTGGCGGCCGCGTTCTACTGGTGGTTCAGCGTTGTCAACCTGTTCATGGTGTCGGTGTTCTGGAGCCTGATGGTCGATTTGTTCACGGCCACCCAGGCCACCCGGCTGCTGCCGGCGATCGCCGCCGGCGGGAGCATAGGGGCCATCGCCGGTCCGCTGGTGGCTTCCCTGTTTGTCAAAGACGTGGGCGTGAGCGGGGTGCTGCTGCTGGCCGTGGCGGGATTTGGACTCGTCATTGCGGCGGTGCAGTGGCTGATACGGGAGAAGCAGCGCCTCCAGGAAGTGCGCGCGGAGACGCAAGCCTCCACGCTGGATCACCGCCTGCGCGGCACGATGCTGGATGGGTTCCGGGCGCTGTTCTCATCGCCCTACCAGATGCATCAGGCGATGTTCATGCTGTTGATGACGTGGGTCGCTACGGTGGGCTATTTTCTCCAGACGGACCTGATCAGCGCGGCATTCGCCGGTCTCGCTGCACGCACGCAGGCGCTGGCGAACATTGACCTGGTGGTGAATATTCTTTCCGCCGCGATTTCCCTGTTCGGCTTGAGCTACTTCATCAGGCGTTTTGGCGTGACCGGCGGCCTGGTGCTGACCCCACTGCTGATGGCGGGGACTTTCGTGCTCATGGCCCTGTCGCCGACGCTGCTGATGATGCAGGCGCTGCAGGTCACGCGGCGGGTGACGCAGTACGCCATTGCGCGCCCGAGCCGCGAGATCTGCTTTACGGTGGTCGAACAGGAAAGCCGCTACAAGGCCAAGAACGTCATCGATGTGGTCGTGTACAGGCTCGGCGATCTCGCTTCTGCCTGGGCGCAGGCCGGAATGCGCCTGCTCGGGTTCGGATTAGGGGGCGGCGTGGGCCTGGGCTTGATTGCTTCGGGGTTTTGGGCGCTGAGCGCCTGGACGCTGGGGCGCAAATACGAGCGCAGGCGTGAAGAGCCAACTCACGCCGAGCCAATCATGGAATCGCCGGGCTTTTAGCGCGTCGCCATCTGCATATCGAGCAGGCGCTGGCGCTCGGCCCGGCGCATCATCGTGCCGGCAATCAGTACTCCCGCTCCGACGACGGCGATGATCAGGCTGGCGAGCGCATTGACGTCCGGGCTCACCCCTAGTTTCACCTTCGAATAAATCACCATCGGCAGGGTGCTGGCGCCCGGACCGGAGACGAAGCTGGAGATCACGAGATCATCGAGCGAGAGGGTGAAGCTCAGCAGCCATCCCGACAGCAGTGCCGGTGCAATGATGGGCAACGTGGTATCGATGAAGGCGCGCACCGGTCCGGAGCCCAGGTCCATGGCGGCTTCCTCGAGCGAGCGGTCGGCGCTGCGCAGGCGCGACTGCACGGTCACAGTGACGTAGGCGGTGCAGAAGGCAACGTGGGCAATGACCAAAGTCGTGTAGCCGCGGTGCGGCCAGGACAACAGCTGGAACATGGCCACGAACAGCAGCAGCTGCGTGATGCCGGTGATGATCTCGGGCATCACCAGTGGCGCATTGACCAGGGCGGTCAGCACGAAGCGGCCGCGGAAGCGCCGGAAGCGCACCAGCGCGATCGCGGCCAGCGTGCCCAGGATCACGGCGAGCGTGGAGGCGACTACGCCGATCTCGAGGGAGAGCAGCGCGGCATCGAGTATCTGATCGTTGTGCATCAGCTCGCGGTACCAGTGGGTGGAAAATCCGCCCCAGACATTGACCATCGCGGAGGCGTTGAAGGAATAGGCGATCAGCACCAGCATCGGCAGATAGAGCACCGCGATGCCGAAGCACAGCACCGTAAACAGCAGCAGGGGCGGGCGATTGCTCATGAAATCTGCTAGGCCTCCTGCTGCTTGGCGCTGTAGTGCTGGTAGATCGCGATCGGTCCCACCAGGAACACCAGGAAGGCAATCGCTACGGCGGAAGCCACCGGCCAGTCGCGATTCATGAAGAATTCATCCCACAGCACGCGGCCGATCATCAGGTTGTTCGGTCCGCCCAGGAGCGAGGGGATCACGAACTCCCCGATCGCCGGGATGAACACCAGCATCGATCCGGCGATCACCCCGGGCATCGACAGGGGCAGGGTGACGTCGAAGAACGCCCGCCAGGGCGAGCTGCCCAGGTCCGCGGAAGCCTCCAGCAGTTCATGATCGAGCTTTTCGAGCGTGGCGAACAGCGGCAGCACCATGAAGGGCAGGTAGGAATAGATGATGCCCAGATAAACGGCGAGGCTGGTGTGCATGATCTGCAGGGGCTGGTGGATGATGCCCAGCCACAGGAGCGCTGAATTGAGCAGCCCGTTTTCGCGGATGATCCCCTCCAGCGCGTAGACACGCAGCAGGAAGGAGGTCCAGAACGGCAGGATGATGATCATCATCAGAATGCCCTGCGTGGCCCTGGATGAGCGCGCCATTGCGTAGGCCATCGGGTATCCGATCAGCAGGCAGATCAGCGTGGAGAAAAACGCCGTACGCAGGGAATACAGGTACGAGAATGCATAGACCTCATCGTTCAGCAGGTAGCGGTAGTTGTCCAGGCTCAGGCGGATCGTGAGGTGGTGATCGGCCGAGTAGTTCCACACGCTGGTGTAGGGCGGCACCTGCAGTGCGGTGTCGGCAAAGCTGATCCGCAGCGAATAGGCGAAGGGAATCAGGAAGAACACGACCAGGAACAGCAGCGGGGGCAGGATGATCAGCCAGCGGCCGTAGCGCTTGACAAGCGCTGCCAGGAATTGCTGCATAGGGCGGCTAGTATGCCGCAGGGGCGGTGCAAATCTACGGGTCGGCGGCAAAATTGACATAGAATTTTGGCCAGATGCCAATGCCAGCGGACCGCACTCGCAACAGCAGAAACAAGAGCCGCCGGCGCCTGCCCGGAGGCCGGGCCTCCAGCGCGCGCCAGCGCCTGCGCCTGATCAACGCCTGCATCTCCGCGCTGCATCTCCACGGACCCTCGCGCACCACGGTCGAGAAAGTCGTCGCCATTGCCGGCATGTCCCCGGGAATCGTGCGCTTCTACTTCGCCTCCAAGGCGGCGATGCTGGTCGCTTCCCTGGAGTACCTGGCCGCGGAATTCGAGCAGCGGGTGCTCATGCCGGTGATGCAGCTGCGCGCCGAGCCGGTCAAGGCGCTCACCTTGCTGGTGGATCTGTACCTGGACCCGGACATCGCCAGTCCGCGCAAGGTGTCGGTCTGGTACTCCTTCTGGGGCGAGGCGAGCTCGCGCCAGGAGTACTACGACATCTGCGGCAAGAAGGACGAGGGCTTTGCCGACCTGGTGCGCGAGTTGATTGGCCGCCTGATCAGCACCAGCGGGGCGGCGCAGCTGGATGCCGACGGTGTCGCGCTCGGGCTGATCGGTGCGCTGGAGATCCTCTGGCAGGACTTCGCTTTCCAGACCGAGGAGCGGATTGATCGCGCGGCGGCCCGTCGACGGTGCCTGGCCTACCTGCGCTCCGTGTTTCCCCAGCAGTTCGGTGCCGGAGCGCCCGGGGCGCCTGCGCAGGGCGAGCCCGCGCCCGCAGCCACTTCAGGGCCGCTGTTCAATGGCCTGTGGCAGCTCGCCGGACACGAGTGCGCGTGCCCGGAGACCGGGGAGTTCATCACCGCCGAGCTCAGCGGCGAGCGTGCCCTGATCGTGCGCGCCGAAGGCGGCGCGATCCGCTGCTTCCGCAATCAGTGCGAGCAGGGTTCGCACGCCCTGCGCATGGCGCAGCGCGGGCAGTTTTCCGGCGTGATCGATTGCCCGATACACGGACTGGCGTGGAACCTGCGTGGTGAGGCGATCGCTGGCAACGCCAGCCAGGCGTTGCCGGCGCTGGAATCGCGCCTGCAGCACGGGTTCATCTGGGTGCGCTCCAGCCGCAGTGCCCGGGATAGCCCGATACCGCTCCCTGAGATTGCCTTGGGTCCGGAACTGGCCACCGCCGCGGCGCCCGCCGAGCGGGCGGTGGCGGCGGACTGGACCGTGCTGGCGGAGCACTGGCTCGAATTCGAGCTGCCTGAGCAACCCGGCGGACGGCTGGCCGGATTGTTCGCGGAGGCGGAGCTGCAGATCGAGGAGCCTTCAATGCGCATGCGCTGGCAGGCGCGCGTTGATAGCCGTGGCCCGGGCTGGTTTGCGCGCCGCTACGCTACGCTGGCCGCTGCGGGCGGCGTCGATCGCTGGCGACGCGTGTTCCTGCCGCCGAACCAGTGGCTGGAATCGCGCGAGGACGGCGTGACGCTGCTGCAGGTCCTGCCGCTGCGGGCCGGGCACAGCAAGATCCGGTGGCTGGAGTATCGCGTGGCCGGAAACACTCCGCGCCTCAAGGCCATGGCCTACCTCGCCCATCGCCTGCGCGCCACCTGGCTCGCTCAGGATATCGAGGCGGTGGAATCCCTGCAGCGCTCAGCCGCCGGAGCGCCGCCGCCGGCGGGTGCAGCCCCAACGGCCTGCCCCGCGGTCGCGGCCTTCCGGAGCGCCCTGGCGCGCTGGACGCGCGCCACCGCGGCCCTCAGCTGAAGCGCTCGGGCGGTGCGCTGAGGCGCGCTTCCGGTATCCGGGTGCGCACCAGGCCGTGGAATTCCTGCATCCACAGCTCGATCGTCGAGAGCGGCCCGGGAATGTAGCTGCTCGAGCCCAGGCCCTGCTGCACGCGCTCGCACAGCCACTTGTCCTCGTTGTTCACCTGGCGATTGATGCGCTGGCCGAGGCCCCGCAGCACGCCCATTTCGCGGCGCTGATCGGGCAGGGCATAGACAGCACTGCGGGTGATCGTGCGGCCCGGGCCGTTGGGCAGGATCTGGAAGAAATCCATCTGCTCGGGAAACACGTCGAAGCCAAGGTTGGGCAGCATGCTGTAGAAGCGCCAGCAACGGCGGTTCGGCTCGGGCAGGTGCGCGCTCAGCGGGCCGACCATCTTCTGGTACATGCGCTCCGACCAGCGGCTGGAAGGCTGCTCGCGCAACCAGCTGGCGCCGCGGGCCACGCCCGGCGCGCCACTCTGGTCCTTGTAGTCGGGCGTAAACATGCGCTGCAGGCCCGGGTGGCCCACCGGCACATGGTAGGACTCCAGGTAATTCTCGATGGCGATCTTCCAGTCGCAGTTCCATTCGGACGTGCTGATGGGCCCGACGGGCTCCATTTCCAGGAAGCGGTAGGGCGCAAATTCCTCCACGAGCGGCGCGAACACTTCGCCAACGGGTTTCGGGTCACCGCTCAAGGCAACGAACACGAAGCCGAATGCAGTGTCGACGCGCACCGGCACCAGGCCCAGCTGGCTGCGATCGATCCCCGGAAAACTCTCGCGGTCGGCAATACCGGCGAGGGCGCCGTCCTGGCGGTAGCTCCAGCCGTGGTAGGGGCACACGATGTTGCCGGCGCAGTGGCCCGCGCCGTCCAGGAGCCGCGTGCCGCGGTGGCGGCAGATGTTGTGGAAGCCGCGAATCGCGCCGGCCCGCTCGCGCATGACGAAGAGGCTTTCCGGACCGATCTGGAAGCTGACGTAATCGCCCGCCTTCGGGATCGAATTGACGTGGCAGGCGATCTGCCAGCTGGGCTTGAGGATCCGCTCCATCTCGAGCTGGGTCATCTGCGGGTGGTTGTAGATCCAGGCCGGCATCGCATGGGCGAGGGGGCCGGTTTCGCGGGCGCTGGACTGGGCGGCAGGAAGAGCGCTCATTGGTGTTACCCCGCGATTATATAGCCGTATAATTTTACCCCCATCCCGGTCCCCCAGGCAAGCCAGCCAGGGCCGCCATGGGGTGTTTACCCCTTGGTTATCAGGGTGCTGTGCACCAAAATCCCCTCCCAGGCAAATATTATATGTTCGTATAAAAACGGTGGACAGTACTCAAGAGCCGGTGGTAGGGTTTGACCGAGTTTCCACTGGTCGATTAGGGCAGGGGGAGGAGTCATGGCCCGCAACCTCAGCAAGTCTAATGCGCACTTCAAGCGCGCGCTGACACGCCTGCCCCTCGGGGTCGCCTCGAACTTCCGCTACTGGGGCGAGGATCGCACGATCTACGTCAAGTACGGGCGCGGGGCGCGACTGGTCGACCTGGACGACAACAGCTACGTCGACTATCGCCTGGGGTACGGGCCGGCGATCCTCGGCTACGCCGATCCGCGCGTGGACGAAGCTGCTCGCAAGGGCATCGAAGTGGGCGGGGTCTTTGCGCTCTCCACCGAGCGCGAATTCCACGTGGCCGAGCGCATCTCGAAGATGGTCAAGTCGGCCGAGCTGGTGCGCTTCTCAAATTCCGGCACCGAGGCGGTGATGGCCGGACTCCGCCTGGCGCGCGCCTACACCGGGCGCGACAACTACATCATTCTCGAGGGCGGCTACCACGGCCTGTTCGATGCGGCGATGTGGTTTACGCCGATGGAGAAGTGGGACCGGGCCGGAGATCCGGAGATCCAGCCCTACAGCGAGGGCGTGCCGCTCAGCACCCGCAGCTTCGCGCATTTCGTGCAGGCCAACGATGCCAACCAGCTCGAGGACGTGTTCAAGCGCCACGGCGCGAACATTGCCTGCATGCTGATCGAACCGATCATGGGCAATTGCCTCGGAATTGCGGCCGAGCCCGAATACCTGCGCGCCGCCCGTGCGCTGTGCGACAAGTACGGTACGCTCCTGTTCATCGATGAAGTGAAGACGGGCTTTCGCGTCGCCCGCGGTGGCGTGCAGGAGCTCTACGACGTCCACGGGGACCTGTGCACGTTCGCGAAGTGCGTGGCCAACGGCTATCCCATCTCGGTCCTGGCCGGGCGCGAGCCGATCATGCGCAAGCTCGGCCGGGGCGTGGCGCATGGGGGCACCTATACGGCGCACTCGGTCTCCCTGGCGGCCGCCGAGCGCACGCTGCAGATCCTCGATGAGACCGACGCCCTCGAACGCGTCGCGAACTACGGCACGCGCCTGCGCGCCGGCATGCGCGCCCTCCTCAGCGCGCGCGGCATCGCCCACAGCTTCGTGGGCCACCCCTCGATGAGCGGCCTGTATTTCGCAAGCCAGCCGCCGCGCAACTATCGCGACTGGAAGGGGAGCGATTATTCCTACTACGACGCCACCGCGCGGGTGCTGCACGATGAGCGGATCCTGTGCGAGCCCGATTCGCGCGAGCCCTGGTTCATCTCGGCGGCGCACGATGAATCCTGCCTCAGCGACACCCTGCGGGCCTTCGAGATTGCGATCGACACGACCTTGCGGGCCGGCGCGGCGACCCGCAAAGTAACCGCCTGACGCTGCGG
>JANXYA010000334.1 GCA_025350345.1 Gammaproteobacteria bacterium | reverse complement strand
CACGCCGTTTGGCGGCGCGGTCAGCCCGCGCGGGCATCATTCCTGCCATTAGTCATAACTAATAGAAGTTGACTAACTGGGCCGGAGGCCGATAGGCTTGCGACACCATGCAAGTCAACATTTACGACGCCAAGGCCCAATTGTCGGCGCTCCTTGATCGGGCGCTGGCCGGCGAAGAGGTGGTCATTGCGCGGGCCGGCAAGCCGCTGGCGCGCCTGACGCCGCTGGCGCATGGCCGCGCCCGGAGCGGTGTGCGCCTCGGCGGCCTGGCGCGCGAGGCCCGCCGGATCGACCCGGCATTTCACGCACCGTTGAGCGATCGCGACCTGCTGGGCCGATGAAGCTGCTGCTCGATACCCACTGCCTGATCTGGGCGCTGGCGGACTCACCGGCACTGACGCCGGCAGGCCGCAAGGCCATTATGGCTGCCGAAGAGGTGTGGTTTTCCGAGGCCTCCATCTGGGAGACCGGACTCAAGTGGCGCCGCGGCAAGCTCGGTATTGCGCCGCGCCGCCTGGTCGATCAGGCCCTCAAGGATGGCTTTCGGATGCTGGCCATCGCCCTGGAGCCGATTCTGGTGTCCTGTGAACTGCGCCAGGCCCACGCCGATCCCTTCGACCGCCTGCTCTATGCGCAGGCGCGGCACCACGGCTACACCCTGCTAAGCATTGACCGGAAGCTCCGCGCCTTCGGTGCGCGGGTGCATCGGCCCTGAAGCGGGAGCAGCCCAGGCCCGCATATAAATCAATCGCCACGCCACACGTGCCTGCAAGGCTCGGCGCGCAGCGCATCGGCCCGACCAGAATCATCGGCTCAGGCGCCACGCGTAAGTGCGAGAATCTCCTCCGTCTTCATTTTCACCGTGGCGCGGCCCCGGAGCTTCGCGATGGCACTCAGCCGGGGCTTGGCCGCGCGACGTGCGGGTCGCAAGACTATTTCTCCGCTCGGCTTGCCCGTCAGGTTCCTGGCCATAGAAGTATTACCTCATTGTTCACAGGTCTTACCCCAACAGGCCGCGTGCCTGTAGTCACCTATATAGCAGCCTTCGGCGCCACCAGGCTGCTGGGCGCGCAGGCGGCGCGGAGCCGCTCCCAGTCAGCGCGCCAGGAATCAGGCAGTGCGCCGGACTGCGCGCGCTCGGCGGCTGGATACTCGGAAGGGAGCGATGCCAGCATCAGGGTGAATCGCGGCAGGCCCTTTGGAAACCGGCCCCGGGCCGAGAACACCACCCGCCCCTCGACCGGCAGCACCTCGAGCACGGCGCGCACCGCCGCGATGCGATCGTACAGGCCGGTCTGCGGGTTGGCGAAGGTGTAGCGCAGGGCGCGGTGCATGACGGTCCAGGCCGTCATCTGATCCCCACCGAAGATGTTGCCGGCGACGTTGCGCATGTCGAGCACCACGCAGCCGCGCGTGGTGAGCAGCAGGAAATCGATGTGCAGCGAGCCGCCCTGCCCGTCGGGTACCAGGACATCGCGCAGATGATCGAACGCTCCGCCGGTCACCGTGGCGAGCAGCCTCGCGCTCGCGCGGCGGCGACGGTACCAGCGCCACACCAGTAGCAGCAGCACGATGGCCAGTGCGCCGAGAGCGATGCTGGCCACGGTGCGCGGATCCAGATTGAGTTGCGGCAGGGTGATCATGGCACCGCTCCTGCCAGCGCCCCGCGCAGGGCATCGAGCGTGGCATCGATCTCGAGAAAGCGGGCCGGCCGCCGAAACAGGCGCTCGAGGCTTGCCGGCACCGGCACGGGCCGGCCGATCAGCGGCTCGACGATTTCACGAAATTTCGCCGGATGGGCCGTGGCCACCAGCACCCAGTGTCCACGCTCGCGCTGCGCCGGGCTGAGTCGCGCCCAGGCCTCGGCCGCGGTGGCCGTGTGTGGGCACCAGATGACGCCATAGCGCTCGTAGTCAGTCCGAATACGCGCGCGAATCGCATCGTCGTCTACCGACACGGCGCTCACCACGGCCCCCAGGCGTGCCGCATCCGGATACAGCGCACTGAGGCGCTCGAGATTGCTCGGGTTTCCCACGTCCATCGCCGAGGCCAGGGTCGGGACACTCGCGCGCACCCGCAATTCGCCGTTGGCGAGGTAGTCCGGTACCGTGCGGTTGGCGTTGTGGGCCAGCACGATCTGCGCGATGGGGGCACCGAGCCGCTGAGCCCAGACGCAGGCCGTGGCGTTGCCGAGATTGCCGCTCGGAATCACGAACGATGCCGGCCCGCCGCACTGCTCACGTACCGCGAGGCTCGTGGCCACGTAGTACAGCGTCTGCGGCAGCAGGCGACCAAGATTGATGCTGTTGGCTGAGCTGAGCTCCCAGCGCTCGCGCAGCGAGGGGTCGACAAAAGCCTGCTTCACCAGCCGCTGGCAATCATCGAAGCTCCCGCGCACGCCGAGCGTCCGTACGTTCCCGCCCCAGCAGCTCAGTTGCTGCTGCTGCGTCGGGGACACCAGTCCCAGCGGAAACAGCACCGCCACCTCGATGCCGCTGCGGCCGTGAAAGGCCGCAGCCACCGCCCCGCCGGTATCTCCGGAAGTGGCCACCAGTATCTGCAGGGTGCGCGTGGCGCCCGGGCGCAGGCGCGCCAGCGCCGCGGCGAGGAAGCGTGCGCCGAAGTCCTTGAATGCGGCCGTCGGGCCGTGGAACAGTTCCAGCACGCCGAGCCGGCTGCCGTCGAGCGCGATCAGCGGCGCCGGAAAATTGAAGGCCTCGGCGCTGATTGCCGGCAGCGCCGGCGCGAGCGCGTCGCCCGCCGCGAAGGGCGCCAGGAATTTCGCCGCCAGCGGCGCCAGCGCCTCACCCGCATTCAGAGTAGGCAGCAGCGTCGCGGGCCATTCCTGCGGCACGTACAGGCCCCCGTCGGGCGCCAGTCCGCGCGTCAGCGCAGTGCTCAATCCGACCGGTTGCCGCTCGGCGCGGGTGCTGACGAACTGCATCAGTCGACCACGTAGGCGCCCACCGGCTCCACCTTCGTGGTCCAGTGATCGCACTCCAGCCCGTGGTGCGAGAACTGCACGACCATCGCCTCGCGCACCGCGTGCGCATGGCTCTCCAGGCACCAGGCGAAGAGCGTCGGACCTGCCCCCGATATCGAGCAGCCCAGCGCCCCGGCCGACAGCGCCGCGCGGCGCACCGCACCGAACCCCGGGATCAGCGCCGCGCGCTGCGGTTCGATGACCACGTCCTCGAAGGATTCACGCAGCATGTCGATGTCGTTCGTGTAGCACCCGGAAATGAATCCGGCGAGATTGGCGGTCTGCCAGACGAAATCCTCCATCAACACGCTGCCCTTCAGGATCGCGCGCGCCTGGCGGGTGGACAGGAACATATGCGGATGCACGATCACCGCGCGCACGGTGGGCGGCACGGGTATCTGCTTGACCCGCGGCTGGTCGATGCCCACCGTCAGCACCAGGCCGCCGAACAGCGACGGCGCGATATTATCGACGTGCAGCGAGCCGCTCGCGACCTGCTCGCCCTGCATGGCATATTTCAGCAGCTCGAGCCGGCCGCGCGGTTCACTCAGCACCGCATTGGCCGCCACCACCGCCGCCACCGCCGAGGCCGCCGAGCCGCCCAGTCCCGAGGCCAGCGGAATGCCCTTGTCCAGCTCCAGCTCGAAGCCAAAGGGCAAACCCAGCGCGTCACGCATCGCCTGGAGGGCGCGGCCCGCCGTGTTCCTGGCGGCGTCCATGGGCAGATCCGCGACCACGCCGCGAATCGCGCTGATGCGCACGCCCGCCTCGCGCGTGCGCCGCACGGTGGCCCGATCGCCGATCGCGCCGATCGAAAAACCGAGAATGTCAAAGCCAATGGCCACGTTGCCGACCGAGGCGGGCGCAAAGGCGCAGGCGCTCTCGCGCGCAGCGCTCACAGGCGCGCTCCCAGAAAAGTCGCCAGGCGCAGCAGGTCCGCGAACACACCCCCGGCCGTGACCGCAGGACCTGCTCCTGGACCTTGAATTATCAATGGGTTATCACAATAACTTGATGTCACGTATCGCACGACGTTGTCGGTGAGTGCCAGGTTTGCAAAGGCATGCCTGGATTCGAATTCGACCAGTCCCACGGTGGCCTCGCCCTTGGCGCTGACGCGCCCCACGTAGCGCAGCACGCGACCGCGCGCCTTCGCCTCGTGGAAGCGCTGCGCCACCTGCGCATCATAGCGCGGGAGCTGCGCCAGAAACTCCTCGCTGCTGCCCGTGGCCAGGTCCTGGGGTACGAGACTCTCGACGCGTACGTCGCGCAGCTCCAGCCCCAGGCCCATCTCGCGGCCGAGGATGATGAGCTTGCGCGCCACGTCCGTCCCCGACAGATCATCGCGCGGGTCTGGCTCCGTGTAGCCGCGCTGCTTGGCGTCCCGGACGATCGCGGAGAAAGGCTGCGTGCCGTCGTAGACATTGAACAGATAGGCGAGCGTCCCGGAAAAGATCCCCTCGATGCTGGCGATCTCATCACCGGTCTCGCGCAGATCGCGCAGCGTCTGGATCACTGGCAGGCCCGCGCCGACCGTGGCCTCGTACAGATAGTGCGCCCCGCTCCGGCGCCGCGCCGCCTGCAGGCTCTGGTAGTAGCTGAGCGCACCGCTGTTGGCTTTCTTGTTGGGCGTGATGACGTGCACGCCGGCGGCGAGCCAGTCGTGATAGCGCAGCGCGACCGACTCGTTGTTGCTGCAATCGATGATGACCGTGTGCGGCAGGTAATCCACCCGCACGTGCGCCAGGAAGCGCTCGTAGTCCGGCTCCTGCGGATTGTGGGCCAGTTGCGCGCGCCAGCGATTGAGCGCGATGCCCTGGGCGGGGATCGCCATTTGCCTGGAGCTCATGATGCCGCGCACGCGCAGGTCGATGTTGAACTGCTTGACCAGCCGCTCGCGCTGGCTCGCGAT
>JANXYA010000298.1 GCA_025350345.1 Gammaproteobacteria bacterium | reverse complement strand
ACTGGTCGAAGGAGGGAAGGCGCGCGGGGTGCTGCTGGCCAGCGGGGAGCGCCTGTACGCCAAGCTCATTGTTTCCAACATGGATGTGCGCCGTACTTTTCTGGAATCCATGGATGAGGCGGACCTGCCGCCCGATTTTGTCCGCCAGGTGCGCAATTTCAAGATCCGGGGGTCCTCGGGCAAGCTCAACATCGCGCTCGATGGCCTGCCGCACTTCCCGCAGATTCCCGCCGGTTCGCCCTCCATGCGCGGGGACCTGCACGTGACCGACACCATCGAGATGATGGAGCGCGCCTACGATGACTGGAAGGAAGGACGCTGGTCGCGCGCGCCCTACATCGACATGCTGATGCCGACGCTGATCGATCCGACCATGGCGCCGGAGGGCAAGCACTACATGTCGGTGTTCGTGCAGTACTGCCCCTACAAGCTGGCCGAGGGGCCGTGGACGGCCGAGCGCCGCCAGGCCTTTGGCGAGACTGTGCTCGGCACCATCGGGGCGCACAGCCCGGATTTCCGCGACCTCGTCCGGCACGCCGAGATCCGCACGCCCTGGGACATCGAGAACGAAGTGGGTCTCACCGAGGGCAATATCTTCCAGGGCGAGTTGACACTCGACCAGCTGCTGTTCAACCGGCCCATTCCCGGCTACGCGCAATACCGCGCGCCGGTCCGGGGCCTTTACATGTGCGGCTCGAGCACCCATCCGGGCGGTGGCGTGATGGGCGCCCCGGGAGCGAATGCGGCGCGCGCGATCCTGAACGATCTGGGCCAGGCGAGCACCATCCCATGACGGGGACCGCAACGGGCAGCGGCTACGACATCCTGGTCATCGGCGCAGGCCACAACGGCCTGGTGTGTGCCGCTTACCTCGCCAGGGCAGGGCGCAAGGTGCTGGTGCTCGAGGCGGCAGCCTCTGTCGGCGGCACCGCGATCACCCAGGAATTCTCTCCCGGCTTCAGAGTCTCCCGCTGCGCTCATCTGTTGCACCTGATGCCCGAATTCCTGGGGCGCGAGCTCGCGCTGGACAGGCACGGGCTGGAGTTTGCCGCCACCGACCTGCCCACCGTGGCGCTCTCGCTGGAGCGTGAGCCGATCGTGCTGGGCAGCGCTGATCAGCAGGGGCTGCTCGAGCCCGACGGCGCGGCCTATCCGGAATATCGCGCCCGGATGGCTGCCTTCGGCGCGACCCTGCAACCGCTCTTTGAGCGCGCCCCGCCGCGGCTGGGAACGGACGCCTTCGCCGACCGCGCCGGACTCCTGCGCCTGGGCTGGCAGATCCGCCGCCTCGGCCGTCCACGGATGCGCGAGCTGCTGCGCCTCGGCGCCATGAACGTCTACGACCTGCTGCAGGAGCATTTCTCTGATCCGGCCCTGCAGGGTGCACTGGCCTTCGATGCGGTGCTCGGGACGAACTTCGGACCGCGCTCGCCCGGCACCGTGCTGACGCTTCTGTGCCGTCTGGCGGCCCAGGGAGCCTCCGGTTCCGGTGGGCTGATGCTGCCGCGCGGCGGCTTAGGCGCGCTCACAGCGGCGCTGGCAGGCGCCGCCACCGCAGCGGGCGCGGAGATTCGCACCGCGTCCCATGTGGCGCGCATCCTGGTGAAGGATGACAGGGCCCACGGCGTGCAGCTGCGATCCGGCGAGCAGGTCACGGCCCGGAATGTCGTGTCCAGTGCCGATCCGAAGAGCAGCCTGCTCGGGCTCCTGGGCCCTGAGCACCTGGACACCGGTTTCGTGAGGCGCGTGCACCATCTGCGCACCCGCGGCCTTGCCGCCAAGCTGCATCTCGCCCTCAGGGGCCCGCCGAACTTCACCGCCGTGCCCGCCGCGCAACAGGGAGGGCGATTGCTGATCGCGCCTTCCATGGAATATCTGGAGCGCGCCTACAACAGCACCAAGTACGGCGAGTATTCCGCAGCGCCGGCCATGGAGATCATCGTGCCGACGCTGCACGATCCGGCACTGGCGCCCCGCGGTGCCCACGTGCTCTCGGCGATCGTTCAATATGTGCCTTACCAGCTCGGCGGCGGCTGGGAGTCGGGCCGGCAAGGCTGCATCGACACGCTGATCGCCACGCTCGAGAAGCACGCACCGGGCATCTCCGGCCTTATCCAGGGCGCCGAATTGCTCACGCCCCTGGACATCGAGCAGCGCTTCCACATCCGCGGCGGTCACTGGCATCACGGCGAGCTCGCCTTCGACCAGTTCTTCATGGTCCGCCCGGTTCCCGGTGCCACGCAGTACTCGACCCCGTTGACCGGCCTGTATCTGTGCGGCGCCGGCAGCCACCCGGGCGGCGGCGTCATGGGTTACGC
>JANXYA010000277.1 GCA_025350345.1 Gammaproteobacteria bacterium | reverse complement strand
CCTGGCCGCCGGCGATCCGGCCGAGCAGGCGGAGATCGTCAATTCCGCACGCCAGGCGTACGAAAGATCGCCGGGGAGCGGCGCCCAGCTGCGCTACGCGCTGATGCTCGCGACGCCGGGTCACGCCAGCAGGGACGCTGCGCAGGCGCGCCAGTTGCTGCGCGCCCTGTCTGCGCAACCCGAAGCGCTGGCGCCGGTCGAACGAGCAGTGACGCTGCTCGAACTGGCGCGGCTCGACCGGGAACTGGGGCTGGTGGGTGACAACGAGCGGCTGCAGGCCCTCGTTCTGAACAACGCCGACCAGGAGCGCCTGGCCGCGGCCAATCGCCGCTTGCAAAGCACACTGGAAGAGAATGCCCGGCTGCGCCACCAGGTCGAGGAATTACAGGCCAAACTCGACGCCGTTGTTAACATTGAACGCAATCTGACTGAACGCAAGCCCAACACCGAGGGACGCAAAAAGTGAATCTGCCCACCAAGCGAAAGGCGCGCATCCTGGTCGTCGATGACGATCCGGGCCTGCTGCGCCTGCTGACCATCCGGCTGCGCGCCGAGAATTACGAGGTTGAGCCCATGGAAAACGGTGCGCAGGCGCTCGCCGCGGCCAGCCGGTTCCGGCCCGACCTGGTCATATCGGATCTGCGCATGGACCAGCTCGACGGCATCGGTCTGCTCAAGGAGTTGCAGATTCGCTGGCCAGGCCTGAAGGTCATCCTGCTGACCGCGCATGGCACGATCCCCGATGCCGTGCACGCCACGCAGATGGGCGCCTTTGGCTTCCTGACCAAGCCGGTCGAAAAGCAGGAATTGCTCGCCCAGGTGCAAAGGGCGCTGAAGATCTCCGGCTTCGTCGATACCGCCGAGGAATGGCGAGCCGGCATCATCACGCGCAGCGCCCTGATGGAAGAGCGACTCGGCCAGGCGCATATGGTGGCGGGCACCGATGCGCCGGTGCTGATCACGGGCGAGAGCGGAACCGGCAAGGAAATGCTGGCGCGCGCCATACACAGGGCCAGTCCACGGCGGGCCAGGCCGTTCGTGGCGGCCAATTGCGGCGCCATGGCCGATGAGATGCTCGAGGCGGGACTGCTGCGCAGCGCCGAGGGCGGCACGCTGCTGCTCGATGAGATTGGCGGCATGTCGGTACGGCTCCAGGCCCGGCTGCTGCAGGTACTCCAGGAGAACGCGGTCCGACCAGCCGCGGGCGGCGACAGTGTGGCCGTCAACGTGCGCATCATCTCCGCGACCAGTCACGACCTGCAGGCACTGATCGCCAGCGGCCAGTTCCGCGAGGATCTGTACTACCGGCTCAATGTCGTGCACATCGAGTTGCCACCCTTGAGCCGCCGCCGCGAAGACATACCGCTGCTGGTGGCACATTTTCTTGAACAGATCGCAAAGGAGTCCGGCGCCCGCAAGATCTATGCGCCCGAGGCGGTGGAACTGCTGGCCACCAGCGAGTGGCCCGGCAACGTGCGGCAGCTCGCCAACGTCGTGCGCCAGAACTGCGCCCTGGCGCAGACCCCCATCATTCCGGTGGAGCTGGTGCAGCAATCGCTCGGCGGCTCACAGGCGAAGCTGCCCTCCTTCGATGAGGCTCGCGATGAATTCACGCGCAGCTACCTGTCGCAGATCCTGCAGATCACCGGCGGTAACGTCAGCCAGGCCGCGCGGCTCGCCAAGCGCAACCGCACCGATTTCTACAAGCTGCTGGGGCGCCATCAGCTGGTGCCCGATGACTTCAAGGAAAAGGAGCGTTGAGCGGATTGCCTGGACGGGCGACGGACCGTAAACTCCCGACCCCGTAGGGCGGCTGGACGGTTAGCTCAGCGGTAGAGCACTGCTTTCACACGGCAGGGGTCACAGGTTCAATCCCTGTACCGTCCACCATTTGAATCAATGGGTTCGATGCGTTGCTCCCCCGGACTTGGGGGCTGTACGGACGCTGGTACCGATTTTCCTTTTGCAGTGCGAAGTCCACAGGATCAGTGACTGCGCATGCGAGACTCGTCTGGGGCGCGGCAATCAGCGGTCCCTGGACCTTGTTGACCTAGGCCTCGCACACCGGGACGACGTCCAGGTGACGCCATCGGCTGGAAGGTGCCCGCTGCGGAACGAGCGCGGTCGGCCACCGACTTCGATCTTCCAGAACGTACACTTGGTATTGACTTGCAAACATGTCG
>JANXYA010000270.1 GCA_025350345.1 Gammaproteobacteria bacterium | reverse complement strand
CCACCGAGCTGGTCGTCAAGGGATTCGAGACGCTGGTGGAGGCGGGCTATCAGCCCGAGGTGGCCTACTACGAGTGCCTGCATGAGCTGAAGCTGATCGTGGACCTGCTGCACGAAGGCGGCATCACCAAGATGCACAAGTACATCAGCGATACCGCGAAGTTCGGCGATTTGACGCGCGGCCCGCGCGTCATCAACGAACGCGTGCGCAAGGAGATGCGCAAGATACTCAAGGAGATCCGCAGCGGCCGCTTTGCGCGCGAGTGGATCCGCGAGAGCGAGTCGGGCGGCGCGAACTACCAGCGCCTGCTCAAGGCCGACCTGGACCAGCCGATCGAAAAGGTGGGCGCCAAGCTGCGCTCGCGCATGCCCTGGCTGAAGGCGGCGCGCTAAGTACCCGATGAGTCAATCCAACCCGCTGGAGGCCGTCATGGCTCCCGATCCGGACCGAGTGCTGATCTTCGACACCACCTTGCGCGATGGCGAGCAATCGCCCGGCTGCAGTATGACGCAGCCGGAGAAACTGCGGGTGGCGCGGGCGCTGGCGGACCTGGGGGTCGATGTGATCGAGGCAGGCTTTCCGGCCGCTTCCCGCGGCGACTGGGAATCGGTCCACGCCGTGGCGCGCGAGGTGCAGGGCCCGATCATCGCGGCCCTCGCCCGCTGCACGCGCGAGGACATCGAGCTGGCCGCAAAGGCGCTCGAGCCTGC
Source organism: Gammaproteobacteria bacterium (assembly GCA_025350345.1). Lineage (GTDB taxonomy): Bacteria > Pseudomonadota > Gammaproteobacteria > Steroidobacterales > Steroidobacteraceae > FEN-1191. Next base: position 2,834 of record JANXYA010000270.1, on the reverse strand, counting down.
GCCCCGGCGCCGCCTGCACGTGTTCCTCGCCACCAGCGCGATCCATCGCCAGTACAAGCTGAACATGGCGCAGGATGAGATCGTGCGCAGCGCGGTGGCGGCCATAAAAATCGCCCGCGAGTTCTGCGAGGACGTGGAGTTCTCGCCCGAGGACGCCTCGCGGACGGAGCTCGATTTCCTCGCGCAGGTGGTCGAGGCCGCGGTCGAGGCCGGCGCCACGACCATCAACATTCCCGACACCGTCGGCTACACGGTCCCCGACGAGTTCGGCGAACTGTTCCGTTACCTGCGCCAGAACGTGCGCGGCATCGAAAAAGTCCGTCTTTCGGTGCATTGCCACGATGACCTGGGGATGGCGGTGGCCAACAGCCTCACCGCGGTCGTGGCCGGCGCCCGCCAGATCGAGTGCACGATCAACGGGATCGGTGAGCGTGCCGGCAACTGCTCGCTGGAGGAAGTCGTGATGGCGCTCGCCACGCGCTCCCAGTTCTTCAACCTCAAGACCGGCGTGCAGACCAACCGGCTGTACCCGGTGAGCCGCCTGCTCGCGAGCATCACCGGGCAGCCGATCCCACGCAACAAGGCGGTGATCGGGGAGAACGCGTTTTCTCACGAGGCGGGCATCCACCAGCACGGCATGCTGCAGAACCGCACCACCTACGAGATCATGCGCCCGGAGGATGTCGGCCTGCCGCGCAGCAACCTCGTGCTGGGCAAGCACAGCGGCCGGCACGCGTTTCGTGACCGGGTACGGGAGCTGGGCTTCGAGCTCGAGGAGCTGGAGCTCAATCGTGTCTTCGAGGAATTCAAGGCGCTCGCCGATCGCAAGAAGGAACTGTTCGACGGCGACATCGAGGCCCTGGTCCTGCGCGCCGAAGGATCGGCCCACGGACCCTGGACGCTCATCAACCTCGAGGTGAGCTCGCAGCTCGGAGCCCCAGCCTCGGCCACCGTCCGGCTCAAGCACGCCGATGGCCGCGCACTCACCTGCCAGAGCAGCGGCGATGGCCCGGTGGATGCCGCCTACAAGGCCATCGAGCAGGCCACCGGCCTGGTCGTGAAGGTGCGAAAGTTCGAGGTGCACGCCGTCACGGTCGGGGAAGACGCGCAGGGTGAGACCGTGATCTATGTCGATTACAATAACCGCAGCTATCGCGGTTCGAGCGTATCCACCGACATCATCGAGGCCAGCTGCAAGGCGCTGCTCGAGGTCATCAACCGGATCGCGCAATCGCAACAGGGCGGCGCGCGCCTGGCCTCGCGCGAAGCGGCGATGCAGGCCAGCGCTGCCGCGGCACTGGCCGGTACCAAGTAGGCCTGGCGGCTCCATCACACCAGCGAATCTTTCGAGGAACCCATGCCCATTCCAGCCACCGACTACATCTGGTTCAACGGCAAGCTCGTGCCCTGGGACAAGGCGACCGTGCATGTGCTCGCGCACGCGCTGCACTACGGCTCCTCGGTGTTCGAGGGCATCCGTGCCTACGCCACCCCGCGCGGCGTCGCCGTCTTCCGGCTGCGCGATCACACGCGCCGGCTGTACGATTCGGCCAAGATCTATCGCATCCAGATCCCGTACGAAGCAGCGCAGATCGATGCGGCCTGCCGCGAGGTCGTGGCGGTCAATCGCCTCGCCCGCGGCGCCTATCTCCGCCCGGTGGCGTTTCGCGGGTACGGTGAGATGGGCGTGGTCCCGAAGATCGAGCCGCCGATCGAGGTGGCCGTGGCGGCCTGGGAGTGGGGCAAGTACCTGGCCAATGACAGCGATGCCGAGGGCGTGGACGTGTGCATTTCCTCCTGGCAGCGCATGGCACCGAACACCATCCCGGCGATGGCCAAGGCGGCGGGCAATTACCTCTCCAGCCAGCTGATCAGCCTGGAGGCCAAGCGCCTCGGGTTCGCCGAGGGGATCGCGCTCACCACCGATGGCATGGTCAGCGAAGGCGGCGGGGAAAACCTGTTCCTCGTCAAGGATGGCGTGCTCATGACCCCCGCCCTCGCCCACTCCGTGCTCGGTGGCATCACCCGCAACACGGTCATTCGCCTGGCCGCCGAGCTCAAGCTGGAAGTGCGTGAATGCGCCGTGCCGCGCGAGCTCCTGTACCTGGCCGACGAGCTGTTCTTCACCGGCACTGCGGTCGAGGTCACTCCGATCCGCTCCGTCGATCGCATCACGGTGGGCGCCGGCAAGCGCGGCCCGATCACCGAGAGGATCCAGCAGGCCTTCTTCGGGCTCTTCGATGGACGCACCGAGGACAAGTGGGGCTGGCTCGACTACGTCGATATGCGCAGCGACGCCAAGGTGGTTGCGGCGCGCTGACGTGAAAACCATGTTCCAGAAGATCTGGGAACGGCATGAGGTCGTCCCGGAGACCCCCGAGACCCCGGCGGTCCTGTACATCGACCTGCACCTGCTGCACGAAGTCACCACGCCGCAGGCGTTCACGATGCTGCGTGATCAGGGCCTGCGGCCGCGCCGCCCCGAGCTCGCGCTGGCCACGATGGATCACTCCACGCCAACTCGGACGGAGCAGGTCTTCGGCGGCGCGCCCATTGCCGTGGAGTCGGCCGCACGGCAGATCGCCGCGCTGGAAGAGAATTGCGCCCAGGCCGGCATTGAGCTGTTCAACCTGCGCAGCGCCGCTCGCGGCATCGTGCATATCGTCGGACCGGAGCTGGGGCTGACGCAGCCGGGCAAGACCATCGTCTGCGGCGACAGCCACACCAGCACGCACGGCGCCTTCGGCGCGCTCGCCTTCGGCATCGGCACCACCGAGGTGGCGCACGTGCTCGCCACCCAGTGCCTGCTGCAGCGCCGGCCGAAGACCTTCGCC
>JANXYA010000269.1 GCA_025350345.1 Gammaproteobacteria bacterium | reverse complement strand
GACGAGCTGCAAGCGCTCTGCTGATCGCAAGCCTGGACGCTGCGAGAGCACCCGGCCGACGAAATCGCCTCGGGCCTTGAGCATCCGCTGCAGCCCCAGATCGTCCGCGGTCGTGTTGCCATTGAGTTCCGCTCCCGTCACGTGCCCCTTCTCGATGCGCAGGGTGTTCAGGGCATCGAGGCCATAGGGCGCGATGCCGAATTCCTCACCCGCCGCCAGCAGGGCCGACCAGAGATCGAGGGCGTGGGCCGCAGGCACTGCGAGTTCGAAGGCCAGTTCGCCCGAAAAGGAAATGCGGAACAGGCGTCCGGCCATACCGGCCAGCCTCGCAGCGGAGGCCGCCATGAAGGGGAAGGCCTCGTTGGACAGGTCCAGACCAGATACGACGGCCGCTGCGACCTCGCGCGAGCGCGGACCAGCGAGGGCGACCTGCGCCCATTGATCGGCGACATCGCTGAGCAGCACATCGAGGTGCGGGAAGTGGGCCTGCAGCTGGAACTCCATGTGTTCGAGCACGACAGCGCTGTTGGCCGTGGTGGTGGTGATGAGGAAGTGCTCCGTCCCGAGGCGTGAGGTCGTGCCATCATCGAGCAGCATCCCGTCTTCGCGCAGCATGATGCCGTAGCGTGCGCGACCCACCGGCAGCGTCGAGAAGGTGTTGGCGTAGATGTAGTCCAGGAAGCGCGCGGCATCAGGTCCCTGCACGTCGATCTTTCCCAGGCTCGACACATCGGTCATGCCGACTGACCGGCGGACGGCGCGGGCTTCCCGCATCACGGCCTCCCAGCCTGTCTCGCGTGCATACACGAGCGGGCGCAGCCACAAGCCCAGCGACACAAAGGTCGCACCTGCTGCCTCGTGCCAGTCGTGCAGCGGCAGGCGGCGCTGCGGCTTGAAGTGCCGGCCGACTTCGCTCCCGGCGAGCGCCGCGAAGGGCAGGGGCTGGAGGTAGGGGCGGGGCTTCGGCAGTCCGATCTCGGAGACCGGCAGAGCGCGCGCCTGCGCCAGGATGGCACTGCCCACCAGGCCCCCGATTCGTCCCTGGTCGGTGGCCATGCCGTGCGTCGTGTAGCGCTTCATATGCTCGACGTGCTCATAGCCTTCCCGATGCGCGAGCCGCACGTCATCGGCGGTCACGTCGTTTTGTAGATCCACGAAGGCCTTGCCGCGGCCGCGGACTTCCCACAGCGCCATCATCGGCGTGAGCTCCGGATCGGCGGGCAGCACCGAGGCTTGCTCCACCGGCCCCGCCGCCAGGCCGAGTTCCACGGCGATCGCTGTCGCGGCCGCGACGCCGTCGAGCACGGCTGCGGCCAGGCCGCGGCACCCGCGCGCCGCACCGGCCACTTGCCCGATGCGCGGGTCGAGAAGCGGCGCAAAGGCCGCGATCGAGGGTTGCCACAGCTGCCGTGCCCCCATGTGGCTCGCCAGCGCCGTCGCCGGAGAATAACCGCCCGAGATCAGCAGGCAGTCGGCCTCCAGCACGCCGGCATCGCCACCGGCCACCGGCGCGAATTTCAGGCGCTGCACCGAGCGGCCGCCCGCGACGCGCTCGACCACCGCGCCAGCGTGCACGCGGATGCCGAGCACGCGGGCGCGATCGGCGGCCTGCGATTCCTGGCGCACGTCGATCACGCCGGCACAGGCGATGCCGGCCGCGGCGAATTCGAACACCGTCTGGTAGGCCTCGTCCGAATTCAGGAAAAACGCCGGGCGCTCACCGACGGCGACCCCGTAGCGGCGCAGGTAGGCGAGCGCCGCCCCGCAAAGCATCACGCCGGGAAGATCGTTGCCGGGAAAGGCGATGAGCCGCTCGACGGCACCGGTGGCGAGTAGCACGCGCCGGGCGCGGATGATCCGCAGCCTTTCCTTCAGCCCGTGAAAGCGCCCGGACTCCTCTGGCCCGAGCGTCTCGAGCGCAGCGTACACACCGTGGCCATACGCGCCGACGACGCAACTGCCGGACAGGCAGCGCACGTTGCCGAGCGCGGCCAGGGACGCCAACTGCGTCTCCCGCCACCCTCGCCAGCGCGAGTCCAGCAGCGTAGCGCCGCCCATCGCGGCATCCTGCTCCAGGAGCATGACCCGCGCTCCGGCCACGCCGAGGCGCTGCGCGGCAGCGAGACCCGCGCTGCCGCCGCCGATGACCAGCACGTCGGCATGATCGTGCACCGTCTCTGCGGGCGCGGCGCTGCCATTGGTGGCATTGGCGGCGAGACGCCCGAGGCCGGCCGCGCGGCGGATCATCGGCTCGTAGAGCCGCTCCCAGGCCCACCCCGGCGCCATGAAGGTCTTGTAGTAG
>JANXYA010000246.1 GCA_025350345.1 Gammaproteobacteria bacterium | reverse complement strand
TGATCGCCGGCGGCCTCACCCTGCCCGCACTGCGCCGGGCGCTGGCCGCACCCTTGAGCATGAGCCTCAGCCGCGCCGACCTGCTGCGCGTGCGGCGTGCGCGTGCACTCATCGAGCGGCTCATCGCCCGGGGCGAGGTTGCTTATGGCGTCAACACCGGTTTTGGCTCGCTCGCCAGCGAACGCATTTCTGCCGCCGATCTCGAGCGGCTCCAGCACAACCTCGTGCTCTCGCACGCCGCCGGTACCGGCGCGCCCCTGAGCGATGAGGTCGTGCGCCTGGTCCTGGTGCTGAAGATCGCCAGCCTCGCGCAGGGCTATTCCGGCGTCCGGCCCCAGACACTGCAGGCCCTGCAATCCCTCCTGCGCGCCGGGGTCTATCCGCTCATCCCCAGCCAGGGCTCGGTGGGCGCCTCCGGTGATCTCGCGCCGCTCGCCCATCTGTCGGCCGCGCTGCTCGGGGTCGGCAAGGTGCGTCACCGTGGCCGCGTCATTAGCGCCCTGCACGGCCTGAAGGTCGCCGGCCTGGAGCCAGTGAAACTCGCCGCGAAGGAGGGCCTCGCGCTGCTCAACGGCACGCAGGTGTCCACGGCCCTGGCGCTGGCGGGACTGTTCGCCATCGAGAATGTCTTTGCTGCTGCGCTCCTCAGCGGTGCGCTGTCGGTCGATGCACTCAAGGGGAGCGACACGCCTTTCGACCCGCGCATCCACCAGGTCCGCCGCCAGCAGGGCCAGATCGAGGTCGCCGCGCGGCTGCGCGCGCTGCTCGCGGGCAGCAAGGTGCGCGCCTCGCACCTGGACTGCTCGCGCGTGCAGGACCCTTACTCGCTCCGTTGCCAGCCACAGGTGATGGGAGCGTGCCTCGATCTGGTGCGCACGGCCAGCGCCACGCTGCTGCGCGAAGCGAACGCGGTCACCGACAATCCCCTGGTCTTCGCGCGCGACCGGGAGGTGCTCTCCGGCGGGAATTTTCACGCCGAGCCGGTCGCATTTGCGGCCGATCAGCTGGCGCTCGCCGTCGCCGAAATAGGCTCGATCGCGGAGCGGCGCATCGCGCTGCTCGTCGACACGAAGATGAGCGGGCTGCCCGCCTATCTGGTCGCCCACAGCGGATTGAATTCCGGCTTCATGGTGGCACAGGTCACCGCGGCGGCGCTGGCGTCCGAGAACAAGTCGCTCGCGCACCCGGCCAGTGTCGACAGCATTCCCACCTCGGCGAACCAGGAAGATCACGTCTCGATGGCTACCTATGCGGCGCGCCGCCTGCGGAGCATGGCCGACAACGCCGCCGGGATCGTCGCCATCGAGCTGCTCGCGGCCGCACAGGGCCTGGAATACCACCGACCCTTGCGCAGCTCGCGCCCGCTCGAAGCGGTGCTGCGCCTGCTGCGGCAGAAAGTGCCGCGACTGGAGCAGGATCGCTATTTCGCGCCGGACATCGAGGCGGCGCGCGCACTCATCACCAGTGGGGCCCTGCGGCGGCACCTGGCGCCCGGATTATTTGACGGCGACAGATGATTCTCGCCGGGAAGGACACCGCCACGCATGTCGAGGTGGCCGGCAGCACCCCGCTGGTCATCAGCGTGCCGCACGCCGGCACGGCGATCCCCGAGGAGCTGGCAGCTCGACTGACGCCGCTGGCGCTCACCCTGCCCGACACCGACTGGCACGTCGCCGAGCTCTACGACTTCGCACCCGCGCTTGGCGCCACGATCCTCATCGCGCAGTACTCACGGTATCTGATCGACCTGAACCGCCCGCCCGACGACGCCGCGCTCTACAGCGCTGCGCCCAAGACCGGCCTGTGTCCGACCGCCAGCTTCGCGGGCGAGCCGCTCTACCTCGCCGGCGATGCCGCGCTCGACGCCAGGGAAATCGCGCAGCGCCGCGCGCAGTACTGGCAGCCCTACCACGATGCGCTGCGCGCCCTGCTCACGCGGACACACGAGCGCTTCGGCCACGCCTTGCTCCTGGATGCGCATTCGATACGGAGCGTTGTGCCACGGCTGTTCGAAGGCCGGCTGCCTGATATCAACGTGGGCACCAACCAGGGCAGCGCCTGTACCCCTGCGCTCACACAGGCCTTGCGCACGCAACTCGGCAGCCAGGCGCGCTGGTCAAGGGTCTTCGACGGACGCTTCACCGGCGGCTATATCACCCGTCACTACGGACGGCCTGCATCCGGTGTACACGCGGTGCAGATCGAGCTCGCCCAGAGCGCCTACATGGACGAGGCTGGCACGGACTATGAGCCGGCCCGGGCGGCACCCCTGCGCGAACTGCTGGGCGCAATCGTGGCGGCGCTGCTCTCGCTCCCGCTTAACAATGCCTGAGCCGGCCGGCCCCGAAATCAGAGCCAGGCGGCGATCCAGAAGGCGATGCCGCCTGCGGCACACAGCCCCGAGAATCCCAGCAGCCAGCGCTGTCGCGTCAGCACGGTAAGCGCAGCGAGGGCGATCCCCACCTGTATCAGCGCGAGCGCCTGTGCCAGATGATGGTGCGGCTCGAAGGCCCGCGCGCTGGCCGCATCGGCCGCCACGGCCTTGGCATCAAAGGCCCGGGCCAACTTCTGGATGTCGGCCTTCTCGTCGGCGTAGCGCCTGGCCTCGGCTGCCAGAGCCGTGCGCTCGGCCTCGTTTGCGGCGGGTGCATGCTCCACCACGACCTCTTTGATGCCCTTCGCCTGGTAGTAGGCCCATTGATCGGAGGCCTCGGCCTTGTTGAGGATCGCCTCATTCTTGAGTTCCAGGCCGCGGGACTCGCTGCCGGAATTCTGGTAGCTGATGATGGTGCCGATGGTGGCCAGTATGGCCGTGAACATGGCGACGTTCCGCCCCAGGGTATCAGCGTGCGCGGCATGCTCCACCGCCTCGTCGTGCTGACCATGCACCTCGAATTCTTCACTCATGCCGCGTAGTAAACCGCGCGGCGCGGCCAGGATCAAGCGCCGCCGAGCGATTCCAGGTAGGCCGCCACCGCGCTCATCTCCTTGCCCTGCAGCTCCTTGGCCACGCCGTGCATCACGGCCACGTTGCGCAGATTGCTCTGGAAGGAGCGCAGTTGCTTGAGCAGGTACTGGGCGTGCTGGCCGGCGAGCCGCGGAAAATCATCGGTGCCCGCGGCCCCGGGGCCATGGCAGGCGATGCAGGGCGGAATTCCTTCCTCGGCGACGCCCTTGGCGTAGATGTCCGCGCCGCGCGCAATCTCGGCCGCATCAACGGCCCGACCGGGCCCCGGCTTCTGTACGCTGTAGTAGGTCGCCAGCGCCTCGATCATCTCGTCATCGAGCGGAGCGGCCATGCCCCACATGTAGCCCAGCGCATCCGGATCACCGCGCGTCTGCCCCTTGAAGGCCTTGAGCTGCGCGACCAGATAGGGCCGGTGCTGGCCCGCCAGCATCGGGAACTTCGGCGCGATGCTCCGCCCCTGCGGCCCATGACAGATCGCGCAGGTCGTCACGGCCACGTGCTGCGCGGCGCTCTGTGCCTCGGGGCTGATCTCATCGGCCGGGCTGCGCTGTGCGCCCAGCACCAGCAGGGCCGCACCGATGATGACAGTGGTGGTCTTCATGGTTGGCGCCCTCTAGTAGTTGAACCAGGCCAGCAGGTACAGGGAATTGTTGTCGCTGGCATTGCGGCCAAAGCCGTCGTAATTGCTGTCGCCGCCGTTGAATTTCGAGTACTGCGTGGCCTGCAGCGTAAGCCGCGTATTCAGCCAGGGCATGTAGTTGACTTCGGCCACCCAGCCTTTGGTATCAGGCAGGCCATTGGCGCTGGTGATCACCCCGGGGGCATATATGGTCGGATCAAGGCCATTGTCGAGCGAGTACAGGCCGGCATCATGGCTGCCGGTGGTCGAGAACAGCATGAGCGTCGCGCCGTACTTGCGCTTGTAGAAATAGCTGCCCGTGAGGCGCGTCGTGGTCAGGTCGTCACTGAGATTCTCGGCAGCCCCGCCGCCAGCCGGATTGAAGCTGGCGTTGAGCGTCATCTTTTCCCTGATGTGGGTGCCGGCCACCGACACCAGATGCTTCTCTCCGATCATCTGGTACTGGAAATCCTCGGCCGTGTCCCTGAATTCGTTGGCCGGCCCGCTGAGTGAGCCCGGCGTACCCCCCGGCAGCAGCTTGAACGTGGCGCCGTAGACCCCTACGGACAGCGAATTCCGGCCCCACTGCTGTTCATAGGCCAGGCGGTAGTAAGGCGCGCCGCCGGTGATGATGTTGGAGGTCGTGCCATCGAGCGGCCCGGCCGCGCCGGTCACGGCGTTGGCCGCACCCTGCTTGGCGGAGCGGTAGGTGCCCAGCTCGCCGTAGAGGGACTCATTCCACATCGCGTAGACGCTGACGCCCGCCACATCCTGGGCCAGGGCGCCGTCGATCTGCGTGCCCGCCAGGGGCGAGACCACCGCCTTGCTGGCGGCATAAGGGTAGCCAAAGGCCGGCGTGCTGTTCCACAGGTCCTGTACCGTCGGGTTGTTGTTCGCGGTGATGCCCCAGATCAGGCTGCGGTCCCCTGGCAGCAGCTGGCTGGACGCGTAACGGATATCGGTATTGTCGATGCCGATGGTGCCGCTGTCGTTGCCGTAGGTGAGCTGGATGAAGGCGCCCAGTTGCGGCGCGATCTTGCCCGCGTAGAACAGGCTGACCTGCTGGGGGAAGGCCGCCGTATCGCTCTGCGATACATTGCCGTTCACTATGCCATCGGGTATGGGCTTGGACAGGTTGGTCTCCGACACCTGCACCATCAGCGAGATGGGCGGCAGGCCGCTCAGGGCCAGCATCTCTTCCTTCGTGGCCGTGATGCCGCGCACCGGCTTGAGGTTGTCGATCGTATAGGCGTTCGCCTTGAACATGCGGCCGAAGTGCGTGAGCTCCGGAAACACCGTGTGGCAGGCCTCGCAGGCCATACCCGTCTGGCGCGCAAAGCTCGGTACCGCCTGCGCCACCGGCGCAATCAGCAGTGCAATCAGCAGGCTGCCGATCACGCTCGTGGCCCGCAAAACCCTGGATGAAATCATCGCCCCGCTCCCGGCCGGCAGCTCCCGGCATCAGACTGTTGACGTCCTGGCAATAAACTTATCAATTCACGCCGACCAGGAACATGACGGAAAGTACTTACTGTAGCGGCTGTTGGCGTAAAGTGTTGGTCGCTTCACTGGACACTGACTGGAGAACTACCATGAGCAAAGGGATGAATCAGAAGAAGCAGGTAAAGAAAAAGCCGACCAAGACACTGGACGAGAAACGCGCCGCCAAGAAAGCCAAGAAGGCCGAACGCGCGTTTATACAGCAATCCTGAGGTGCGCCATGTGCCCCAGCGTACGCAGCCTTTTCGGGCGGTACCTGGCTGGCTGCCGCACTTTCCGCCGGGACGCATTGAATGGATTTGCTTGAGCGTGAGCGATCATTCGCCGATCTGGCCGATTGGCTCGCCACAATCAGAACATCCGGGGGCTGCATCGCGCCACGCGCGAATCGACCCGGCATCATCCGCACGGACTCACGCCGCGCGAGGCGGAGACCCTGGCACAGATGAGCCAGGGATTGAGCGATGCGGTGATCTCGCGGCGCCTGCTCGTATCGACCAAGACGATCGACCATCACGTCTCGGCGATCCTGGCGAAGCTCGGCGTGCCATCGCGCGCCGCCGCAATCGCGCTGTCACGCCGCAAACCCGACAAGAAATGAGCGGCTGCGGGCCCGGCGCCGACGGCGCCGGGCCCTGCTCCACGTTGGCTACTTCGGCAGCAGCGTCACCGGCACTTCGGTGATGCTGTCGACCGGCAGGGCGTTGAGCGCCGCGGCCCTGCGCACCGCCGCTTCGCTCGGACCCTCGTAGATGCAATGCGTCTTCGTCTTGTCGGCGTTGGCGTTGGCGTAGGAGCGCACCCAGCGCACACCGACCGAGGCGTTGTTGGTGTTGACCTTCTCCTTGGTGGCGGCATCCAGACCCGCCAGAGCGCCGGGCGGGAAGGTTCGTTCAATCAGGTAGCGGCTCATGATCGCGATCTCCTGCGCCTGCTGGGGGATCCAGGCGGGAGCATCGTGCCGCGACTGCGCTCAGTTCAAATCGGCGGAACTACCCATTTTGGGCCGAGGGCTTACCCAGATTTCGCGCCGCTCAGCAGGCGCGCAGGAGCAGCGCGACCCCGAGCGTCAGGCCACCCGCATAGGTGCCCACCGAGCTCAGGAAGCGCAGGGGCTGGGCCCGATTCAGGTCCGCTGACAGGTACAGGCTCAGAGGATGCAGCAGCCGGCACAAGGTGATCGCGACGACGACCCAGCGGACCCAGCTCGCCGCGCCCGTGAAGCCGAAGTAGAGGAAAAGCAGTACGAACAGCGGGATGTATTCCGCCGCATTACCGTGCGCACGAATGCTCTTGTTGAGCGGCCCGGACGGATCGCTCCCCGCGCCGACCCCGGTCCTCGCTCTCATGCGATTCATCGAGACGTTGAACGCGAGCAGGAAATAGAGAAGCACCAGGATCGCCGAACACAACACATAAATATGCATTTTGGACCCCCCGCAAAGTTTCCGGACGCCTATCCTCTCACCCCCTGGGCCTGGTATCAGCCCAGCGGGCGGCATGGGATGGCCTGACTGTCGATCCGCCCGATACACGCACGAAAGGCCAGCCACACCGTCGAGCTGCCCAGCCGTGTTGCCGCGCAACAGCGTTGAATTCCGGCGCAGGGCCAACTGGATCCAGGCGGGCACGCACGGGCCCGGGGCGCCGTCGAATTTGACCTAATCAGGACTGCTGGCGGTGTTGCCGGGCCAGCTCCCAATCGCTAAAGTGGCGTGTTCTACGCACCGATCATCAAAAGGGCGGATTCGAGCGCAAGCGCTCGACACAGATTGGGCTCATTCGGTGGCGGCAAGCTCGATCTCACGTCATTCCAGAACTCGAATCAAGGGGAACGGTGAAATCCATGCCGAACGAGGCGATGCAGAGGCGCCCTGTAATCGCACCCGATGACTGGGTCGCTGCCGTCGACGCCATTGTGCGCCGTGCGCCGGCGTCGGCCTCGCAGCCGCACGCACTGCGCGCGCAGGTCCGGTTGCTCGCGCTACTGGACTCGGCGGCCCCCCTCAATGTGCTGCTCGACGGACTCGCCACCTATGTCGAGACCTGGACTGAAGGGCTCCATTGCACGGTATTGCTCGTCGACCCGTCGGGCCGGCTGCTGCTGCCTGGAGCCGCTCCGAGCGTACCCGCGGCGTACATGGATGCGATCGGTCCGGTAGCGATTGACGATGGGATCGGCTCCTGCGGAACCGCCGCGGCCCGTCGCGAAATGGTCATCGTCGAGGACGTCGAAAAGTCCGAATTATGGGCCGGATTTGCGCCCATCGCGCTGTCGCACGGACTGCGGGCCTGCTGGTCGATGCCCATAGTCGACGACGCAGGCGCCTTGCTCGGCACGCTAGCCCTCTACTACCGCGAGCGGCGGACGCCATCGACTCTCGAGATCGATCT
>JANXYA010000208.1 GCA_025350345.1 Gammaproteobacteria bacterium | reverse complement strand
CCGGCAACAGCAGTTGGTGCGTCATGTACAGCACCAGCAGTGTCTGCATGCCGTAAAAGGAAAATCGCTCCCACGCCTCGCAGAAAGACAGATACGCGAGCCCGCGCGGATGGCCCAGGAAGGAATGGTCGGCCCCGGTGGCCGCGCTCGCGGCACTGGATACGGCACTCAAGTCAGATACCCAGCCGCCAATGCCAGAAGGCCGGTGGCCACGCGCCACCGGCCCTGAACCTGAGTACATGCTCAGCCTTTGCCACCATGCCCCAGGTGCTCCGAGCCCGACTCGCCGCTATTTCTTTGGATCGTCCCCGCCCTCCCAGGCGATGAACATCCACTTGCCGCCGTCCTTCATCAGGATATCCGTGTAGTGGCCCGTCACGGTCTCGCGCTCTTCCTTGAAGTTTTTGCGGGCGACCATGTAGTGATATTGCACCACGGCCACGTTGCCGGTGATGGTGACAGAGATCGGAAAGAGTTCCTGTTCGAGGGTCGTGGTGTTCTCGTTGGTGTACCGGGCCCAATGCTTGAGCGACGCCTTGTCGCGGGGCATCGGCGCGCCGGTCTCCCAGAAGTGCAGATTCGGATGAACCATGGTCTCGAGCCAGCTGTCGTCTTTTGCCGCCGCCATGGCCCATTGCTGCAGCTCAACCTTCCAGACCTCCTGTTGTGCCGCACTGTCCGTGTCGGCCAGCGCTCCGCCAGCCCAGGCGCACAGCACGACAGCCGCCGTCGCCACCGATAGCATTCGATTGATCATGATTGCGATCTCCTCAAGATTTCCTCTTGGTGTTTATCAGGGTGCGCGCGTTGGAGCATACACCGCCGTTGAGGCAGAGGCATGCGCGCCTAGTGCGCCGGCGGCAGGTCCATTGATGTTCCCGTATAGCGCGTCCACTTCTGGGTGATGCCGAGCAGGGCAAAGCCGATATAGCCGCGGACGCTGAGCACATCCTTGCTCACCAGCTCGACATTGCACTTGTAGGTCTTGCCATTGTCGGGCTTGTAGATCGTACCGCCTGACCAATGACCGTCACCCCCGTAACTCATGTTGCGGAGGATCACCTGGCCGCGCAGCACCAATGCGCGCCGCGTTGCATCGGGGTTCTTCTCATCCTTCAGGCCCGGATGATTGCCGCCGATGATGCGCCCCTCGATATTGCCCTTGGCATCCACCGTGACCTGGATGATGCCGTCGCGCGGCTCTGTCAGCCAGTTGCCCGCCACGTTCAACAGTGCCTGGTCGGCGGCGCGCGTCGTGCCGAGCGCGCAGCAACCCAGCAACAGCGCCAATGCCATACGCCTACCGGATGATTTCATGATCCCACTCCGTCTGATGTCGGAACTAGTGTTGACCGCCAGCCGCTACCATACGCCCGCTCAGGACTCCGCGGTAAATCTGAGCGCGGGTGGCTGTGCGCAACGCTCGAGCGCCTCCCGGCAGGCGCGCCAGTGCTCGGAGGCCAGGAGCGCTGCGCGGTCCGGATGCGCGTGGGCGCGCAGCCCCGCCTGGCGCAGATGCGAGGCCGGATCGGGAGCGATGTCCAGGCCGTCGAGTAGCTGCAGCACGCTGCTGCGCGAATTGCACACCGGCAGTACATCGCACCCCGCCGCGAGTGCCTGGGTGGCGCGCGCGAGGATGTCGCCGAAGCTGGCGGCGCCGGCCATCGACAGATCGTCGGCGAACACTGCGCCGCTGAAGCGCAGCTCGCCGCGCAGGGTCCCTGCGATCCAGCGGCGCGACAGGCTCGCGGGTCGCCCGTCCACGCGCGGAAACAGGATGTGCGCGACCATGACCCCCGGCAGCTTGTTGTCGATCAGCCGGCGGTAGGGCGTCAGTTCATCGCCCAGGTCGCTGTACTCGCGCCGATCGACGGGCAGCGCCAGGTGCGAGTCGGCCACCACCGCGCCGTGCCCGGGAAAATGCTTCGCGACCGCACCCATGCCGGCATCGCGCATGCCGTGGACATAGGCCACCGCCAGCTCTCCCACCACCGCGGCGCGGCTGTGGAAGGCGCGATCGCCGATGATCTCGGACAGGCCGTAGTCCAGATCGACGCAGGGCGCGAAGGAAAAATCGAGGCCGCAGGAGAGCAGTTCGGAGGCCATCAGCCAGCCATGGCGGCGCGCGAGATCCAGTCCGGCGGCAGGATCGAGATCGAACTGGTGGCCGATGAGGCGGAGCGGCGGGAGCGGCGTGAAGCCATTGCGAAAGCGCTGCACGCGCCCGCCCTCGTGGTCGACCGCCACCAGGAGCCTGGGGCTGCGCAGGGCGTGTATCTGCGCCACCAGGCCCTGCAGCTGCGCCGGATCGGAGTAGTTGCGCGTAAACAGGATCACGCTGCCCACGAGCGGATGCGCCAGCAGTTCTCGATCCTCGGCGCCGAGCTCCGTGCCGGCGACGTCGATCATCAGTGGACCCAGAGTCATGTCGTGCCCTCAGCCGGGATTATCGGCGGACGTGCACGGCGGCGCCAGCAAGGCGAGGGACTCCAGGTGCGTGGTCTGTGGAAACATGTCGGCGACGCCCGCGGCGAGCAGCTCGAAGCCCAGCTCGTGGACCAGGATGCCGAGGTCGCGGGCAAGGCTCCCCGGATGACAGGAGACGTAGAGCACTCGCCGCGCGCCCAGGCGCGGCAGGAGCGCCAGCAGCTCGCGGGCGCCGAGCCGCGGCGGATCGAGCAGGACATGGCTGTAGCGGCGCTGCGCCCAGGCGGCCGAGCCGCAGGCGGCGCCGGCCAGGTCCGCGCTGTAGAACTCGGCATTCTCAATCCCATTGAGTGCGGCGTTCCCCAGGGCGCGCGCCACCAGGCTCGCCTCGCCCTCCACGCCGACGACACGGGCGGCGCGGCGCGCCATGGGGAGCGTAAAGTTGCCGAGCCCGCAGTACAGGTCGAGCACCTCGGAGTGCCCGTCGAGTTCCAGCAGCTCGATGACACGGCTGACGAGCGCCCGGTTCAGTTCGGCGTTGACCTGGATGAAATCGCT
>JANXYA010000188.1 GCA_025350345.1 Gammaproteobacteria bacterium | reverse complement strand
CTACGGCGAGCAGCTGGCCTTTACGCCCGCGCAGGTCGGCGAGCTCTTTGAGGCTGCGCGCGCCCATGGCCTGCCGGTGAAACTGCACGCCGACCAGTTGTCGAACCAGCAGGGCGCCGCGCTGGCCGCGCGCCATGGCGCGCTGTCGGCCGATCATCTGGAATACACCGATGAAGCCGGAGTCGCAGCGCTGGCGGCGGCCGGCACCGTGGCGGTGCTGCTGCCCGGCGCCTACTATTTTCTGCGCGAGCGCCAGCGCCCGCCCATCGAATCCCTGCGGCGCCTGCGCGTGCCGATGGCGGTGGCCACCGACTGCAATCCCGGCACCTCGCCGCTGACCTCGATTCTGCTGGCGATGAATCTCGCGGCGCTGGAATTTGGGCTGAGCACCAGCGAGTGCCTGCTCGGGGTCACGCGCGAGGCGGCGCGGGCGCTGGGTTGCGCCGCGGACTGCGGGAGCATCGAGACGGGCAAGTGGTGCGATCTGGCGGTCTGGAATGCGGCGGAGCCGGCCGAGCTGGTGTACAACATCGGCGCCCGCCCCCTGCACGGCCGTGTCTGGCACGGCCAGCTGGACGCATGAGCGAGCCAGCGGCGCGGAGCGAGCGGCGCATCGCGCATCTGGACATGGATGCGTTCTACGCCTCCGTCGAGCTGCTGCGCTATCCGCAGCTTGCCGGTCAGCCGGTGGTGATCGGCGGGCGAGGGAGCGGTGCCGGCCGCGAGGCGGCCGCCGGTTTTGCACGCCTGGCCGATTATGCGGGGCGCGGGGTGGTGACGACCGCCACCTACGCCGCGCGTGAATTCGGCGTGCATTCGGCGATGCCCCTGATGCACGCGGCGCGGCTGTGCCCGCAGGCCGTGCTGCTGCCGGCCGACTTCGAGCAATACCGGCACTATTCCCGGCTGTTCAAGGCCGCGGTGGCGGCGCTGGCGCCGCGCATGGAAGATCGCGGCATTGACGAGGTGTACATCGATTTCGATGCCGTACCGGGCGGCAGCGAGCAGGGCGGCCGCACGCTCGCCAGCCAGATCCAGCAGGCCGTCCGCGCCAGCACGGCCTTAAGCTGCTCGATCGGGGTGGCGCCCAACAAGCTGCTGGCGAAGATGGCCAGCGAGCTGAACAAGCCCAACGGCATCACCATCCTGTTCGCCGGCGATGTGGCGGAACGCATCTGGCCGCTGCCCTGCCGCAGGATCAACGGCGTGGGCCCCAAGTCCAGCGAGCGCCTGGAGCAGCTCGGGGTCCGCACCATCGGTGAGCTGGCGCAGTGCGAGAGAAGCTGGCTCGTGGGTCACTTCGGCCAGCATCACGGCGGGTGGCTGCACGAGGTCGCCTGGGGGCGCGATGCGCGCGACATCGTCACTTCGAGCGAGCCGGTCTCGATGAGCTGCGAGACCACCTTCGATCGCGACCTGCATGCCGTGCGTGACCGTGCGGAGCTGAGTGCGGTATTCACCTCGCTGTGCGAGCGCCTGGCCGCCGACCTCAAGCGCCATGGCTACGCCGGGCGCACCGTTGCCATCAAGCTGCGTTACGACAATTTCCGCTCCCTCACGCGCGCTCGGACCCTCGATTTTCACACCGCCGACGCGCTCGTGATCCGCCGCACCGCCCGCTTGTGCCTGAAGCGTGCGCCGCTGGAGCGCCGGCTCCGGCTGCTCGGCGTGCGGGTCGGTGGTCTGGTCACGGCCGAGCTGGCGCGTTCGCCCGGGCCGGCAGCTCCCGATTCACTCGAGCTGTTCTGATTCGCCTATGATGGCGGCCATGGATACGCCTGACCTGCATGCCGCACTGGCGCGGTTGCATGCTGAACTGAATTCGGCACCGCAGCTCGATGCCGAAGCGCGCCGCCTGCTGCTGGAGATCGCCACCGATATCGAACGCCTGATTGGACGCGTGGGCGATGCGCCGCACAGTTCGCGGCTGGAATCGCTGGCCGTTGGCTTCGAGGCCGGGCACCCGGCGCTGGCCGCGAGCTTGCGCGATATCGTCGATTTATTGACCCGGATCGGCGCCTAAGCCACTCGCGGGCGCGCCAGCCGGCGCTGCACGAACAGGAAGAACAGCGGCACGAAGAAGACGCCGAACACGGTGGCGGCCAGCATGCCGCCGAACACGCCCGTCCCGATGGCGATGCGCCCGGCGGCGCCGGCACCGCGGCTAAGCACCAGCGGCATCACCCCGAGCATGAACGATAGCGAAGTCATCAGGATCGGCCGCAGGCGGATCCGCACCGCCTGCAGCACCGCCGAGACCAGGTCCGCCCCCGCTTCATGCAGGGTCTTGGCGAATTCCACGATCAGGATGGCGTTCTTCGCCGACAGGCCGACGGTCGTGAGGAGCCCGACCTGGAAGTACACATCGTTTGACAGTCCACGACTCCAGGCCGCAAGCAGTGCGCCGATGACGCCGAGCGGCACGATCAGCATCACGGAGAAAGGCAGCGACCAGCTCTCATAGAGCGCCGCCAGGCACAGAAATACGAACAGGACCGAGATCGCGTACAGGGCAGGAGCCTGTGAACCGGAGAGCTTCTCCTGGAATGAAAGGCCGGACCATTCGTAGCCCACGCCGTTGGGCAACTTGGCCATGAGTTGTTCCATCGCCTGCAGTGCCGTGCCGGAGCTGACCCGTTCAGCCGGCTCGCCCACGATCTCGATGGAGGAGGCGCCGTTGTAGCGCTCGAGGCTCCGGGTGCTCATGGTCCAGCTGCCGGCTGCGAAGGCCGACATCGGCACCATTTCGCCTCCCGAATTGCGCACGAACCAGTTGCCGATGTCCGCGGGCTGCATGCGGTAGGGCGCGTCGGCCTGGATGTAGACTTTCTTCACGCGCCCGCGGTCGATGAAATCATTGACATAGATGCCCCCGACCGCGCTGCTGAGCGTGTCATTGACATCGGCGATCGACAGGCCCAGCGCGCTCGCCTTGGCCCGATCGACTTCCAGATGAAACTCCGTCTGATCCGCCAGGCTGTTGATGCGCACGCGCGCCAGGCGCTTGTCCTGCGCGGCCAGCTCGAGCAGCCGGTCGCGCGCGCTCGTCAGGACCTCGCGGCCGACGCCGCCGGTGTCCTTGAGCTGTAAATCGAAGCCGCTGGAGGTGCCGAGGCCCCGGATGATCGGCGGTCCCTGCACGAAAATGCTCGCGTCCCGGATCGCGCCGGCGGAGCCCATCGCGCGCTTCGCGACCATCGGCGCCGACTTCGCCTCCGAGCGGCGCTCACTCCAGTCGCGCAGGCGCACGAAGGTCATGCCGGCGTTCTGGCCGTTGCCAATGAAGTTGCGGCCGGCGACGGACAGGACCGCATCCACCGAGTCGTGGTCGGCGCGGATCAGCTGTTCGAGTTGCTTCTGCACGTCGACGGTACGTTCGAGCGTGGCGCCGGCGGGCAGCTGGATCAGCGCGAACAGCGCGCCCTGGTCCTCTTCGGGCAGGAAGGCGGTCGGCAGCGTCACGTACATCAGGACGAGCAGTACCAGCAGCGCCAGGTACACGAGCATGCCGCGGTTCTCGTACGGCAGCAGCCGGCGCACGATCGCCTGGTAGCGGGCGCTGAGGTTCCCGAAGCCGCGCTCGAAGCGGGCCAGCAATCCGCTGCCGTGAGCGGCGCCGATATCGGTAGGCCGTAGGATGCTCGCGCACAGGGCCGGAGTCAGCGTCAGGGCCACGAACACGGACAGGGTCATGGCCGAGACCAGGGTGATGGAAAACTAGCGATAGATCACTCCGGTGGAGCCACCGAAGAAGGCCATCGGCACCAGCACAGCCGCCAGCACCAGCGCAATGCCGAGCAGCGCGCCGGTGATCTGGTCCATCGAGCGGCGCGTGGCATCGCGCGCGCTCAATTTCTCCTCGCGCATGATGCGCTCGACGTTCTCCACCACCACGATCGCGTCGTCGACGAGCAGCCCGATCGCCAGCACCAGGCCGAACATGGTCAGCGTGTTGATGGAATAACCCAGCACCGCGAGTACGCCGAAGGTGCCGAGCAGTACGACCGGCACGGCAATTGTCGGTATGAGAGTCGCGCGCACGTTCTGCAGGAACAGGAACATGATCAGCACGACCAGCGCCACCGCCTCGAACAGCGTCTTGGCCACTTCCACGATGGACAGGCGCACGAAAATCGAGCTGTCATAGCCCAGCAGGTAGTGCAGGCTGGGTGGAAAGCTCTGCGACAGCTGCGCCAGGCGCGCCTTGACCGCATCAGCCGTTGCCAGCGCATTGGCGCCGGAGGCCAGTGCGACCGCGACGCCCACGGAGTCCTTGCCATTGGTGTGCAGGGAGACGTCGTAGCTGTCGGCGCCCAGCTCGACCCGGGCCACGTCGCCCAGGTGCACGGTGGAGCCATTGGGATTGACGCGCAGGACGATGTCCCGGAATTGCTGCGGCGTGTTGAGCTTGCTTTGAGAGGTGATGATCGCGTTGAGTTGCTGGCCGGCGACGGCCGGCAGACCGCCGAGTTGCCCGGCCGCGACCTGCGTGTTCTGGGCATTGAGCGCTGCGCTGATGTCGGCGGGGATCAGGCGGTACTGGTTGAGCTTGTAGGGGTCGAGCCAGATCCGCATGGCGTAGCCCGAGCCGAACATCTGCACCGTACCCACGCCGTTCACGCGGCTGATCGGGTCGATCAGGTTCGAGGCCACGTAGTCGCCGACGTCGTCGCGCGCCATGGAGCCGTCGGCCGAAAAGAAGCCGCCGAACAGCAGGTAGCCATTGGTGCTCTTGGTGACCGTCACGCCCTGCGCCTGCACCGGCAGCGGGAGCCGTCGCAGCGCCTGCTGGAGCTTGTTCTGCACCTGCACCTGGGCAACATCCGGATCGGTGCCCGCCTCGAAGGTCAGGGCCGTGCTGGCGGTGCCCTGCGAGCTGCTGGAGGAGGACAGGTACATCAGGTGATCGATGCCCGTCATCGCCTGCTCGATCACCTGGGTGACCGAGTCCTCGTTCGCACGCGCCGAGGCACCGGGATAGGTGGCGCTGATCTGCACCGTGGTCGGTGCGATGTTCGGGTACTGCTCGATGGGCAGCTCGCGGATCGCGAGCGCCCCGGCCGCCATGATGATGATGGCAATAACCCAGGCGAAGATCGGCCGGTCGATGAAAAAGCGCGCCATCTTAAGCGGCCTCTAACTCCGCGCCGCGGCCTGCATGTCGATGACGACCGGCTTGACGGTCGACCCGACGGGCGCCTTCTGCTGCCCCTGCACGATGACGCGATCGCCGCTGCTGAGGCCGCTGCTGACACGCCATAGATTGCCGCCGGCGGCTTCCACGCTCAATGCCCGTTGCTCGACCTTGTCGGCTGCGCCGACGACGAGGGCGATGGCACCGCCGCGGGTATCGCGGCTCACGGCCTGCTGGGGCAGGAGGAGCGCGCTGTCGTCGGTGGCCTGGTCCAGCTGCGCGCGCACGAACATGCCGGGCAGCAGCGTGCCATCGGGATTCGGGAACACCGCGCGCAGCGTGATCGCGCCAGTGCTCTCGCTGACGGTGATGCCGGTGAACTCCAGACGCCCCTCGTGCGGATACAGCGTGCCGTCCTCGAGCAGCAGCTGCACGCGGGCGCCATGCTCGTCGGTGCGCCTGAGCTTGCCGGCGGAAAATTGCTGGCGGAGCCGCAGTACGTCGGCCGCCGCCTGCGCCAGGTCGACGTACATGGGGTCGTATTGCTGCACCGTCGTCAGGGCATTGTCCTGGTTGGCAGTGACCAGCGCGCCCTCGGTGTACGCGGAAGTGGCGCTGCGGCCGGCAATCGGCGCGACGATGCGCGTGTAGCCCAGGTTGATCTGCGCCGTCTCGATGGCGGCGCGCGCCGTGGCCTGGTCGGCCTCCGCCTGCCGCAGATTCGCGGTGACATCGTCGCGATCCTGCTGGCTGACATCTCCGCTGAGCGCGAGTTGCTGGTAGCGATCGTACTTCTGGCGCATGGTCAGCGCATTGGCGTCGGCCTTGGCAAGTGCGGCCCGCGCACTGTCGGCCGCGGCCTGGTACGGCGCCGGGTCGAGCTGGTAGAGCGGCTGGCCCGCCGCGACCGCGGCGCCCTCCGTGTACAGCCGCTGCTTGATGATGCCGCTCACCTGCGGGCGCACCTGCGCGATGCGGAAGGCGACCGTGCGCCCCGGCAGCAGCGTGGAGATCGAGGTGCGCTGCGGCTGCACGACGATGACGCCGACTTCCGGGGCCAGATTCGTTGCGCCATCGTTGCTCGAGGCACCGCAGCCGGCACCGAGCGTCGCGGTGAGCATCAGGGCAACGGCAGCCAGGGGACGCAGGTGGATCATCAATCGACTCCTTGAGAAGGCAGGCCGGTGCGCGCCATTTACCCGAAAGGCGCGACCGTCATGGCCGGATCGATCATCGCCGCCCATGCCAGCATCCCACCCTCGAGATCGGCGAGCCCCGCCCGCCCGGCGCGCGCCGCCAGCTCGCAGGCCGCCCGGCTGCGGTTGCCGCTGCGGCATACGAACACGACGAAAGCATGCGCTGGTATCTCCCCAAGGCGTTCTGACAGGTCCGCGAGCGAAATGTTCAGCGCTCCAGGCAGGTGGCCGGCGGAAAATTCGCGCGGTTCGCGCACATCCACGATAGCCATGGCCGCGATGGCCGGTCCAGGTCCTTCCAGCAGGGTGCGTAGCTGCTGTGGCTTCAGTCGCGCGGCCCTGCCCGGCGCCGGGCCGGAAGAATCGGCGGCGGGTTCCTGCGGCAGATCCAGGATGGTCGGCTGCGTGCCGCAGACCGCGCAGTCTTCCCGGCGCGCGAAGCGGAATTCGCGCCACTGCATGGCGAGCGCGTCATAGGTCAGCAATCGCCCGACCAGCGCCTCACCCAGGCCGAGGACCAGCTTGATCGCTTCGGTGGCCTGCAGCGCGCCCAGTACGCCCGGCAACACGCCCAGTACGCCGGCCTCGGCACAGTTGGGCACGAGACCTTCGGCCGACTGGGGGAACAGGCACCGGTAACAGGGGCCGCGGCCGGGCACGTAGGTCATCGCCTGGCCTTCGAAGCGATGGATCGCCGCCGAAACCAGTGGCTTGCCGAGCAGCACGCAGGCATCGTTCACCAGATAGCGCGTCGCCAGCCGATCGCTCCCGTCCAGCACCAGGTCATAGGGGCGCAGGATCTCGAGCGCATTGCCGCCGCGCAGCTCCAGCTCATGAGCGATGACCGTGATGTCCGGGTTCAGCGCGCGCAGCCGTGCCTGCGCGATCAGAGCCTTGCCCGCACCGACGTCGGCGGTGGTGAAAAGCAGCTGGCGCTGCAGATTGGAAAGATCGACATGATCGTGATCGAGGATTCCAAGCGTGCCGATCCCGGCGGCGGCGAGGTACAGGCTCGAGGGCGAGCCCAGTCCACCGGCGCCGATCACCAACACGCGTGCGCGCTTGAGTTTTTCCTGGCCCGCGGCGCCAATCTCCGGCAGCAGCAGATGCCGGCTGTAGCGCTCGCGTTCGCTGTCGCTGAGGCTCATGGATGCCTGTGCCCCAGGACCTTCATCCGCCGCTCAGGGCGCAGATCAGGTGCACCTCATCGCTGGCACCAAGGCCTTCGGTGAGTGCCTGCACCTCGCGCTGATTGATGAAAATGCGGATGTGCGGCCGGATCCGCTCCTGCTCGTCGATCATCCGGAAGCGCATGCCCGGATGGTGGCGATCCAGGTTGCCGAGCAGCTCGGCGAGGGTACGGCCGCTCGCGCTCACCTGCGCCGCGCCTGCGGTATAGGAGCGTAGGGGAGAGGGCACTCTGACTGTGATCATGCGCGCCGCCTTGAGGGTCAGGAGGCGTAGGTCAGTGAATAGATCTCAGGCAGGTGACGCGCGATGCAGCGCCAGGATTCTCCCTCGTCAATGCTGGCCCAGACCTCGCCCTGCGTGGTGCCGAAATAAAGTCCGACGCGCGGCCCCGCATCGGCGCACATCGCCTGGCGCAAGACCGTAAACCAGGCCTGCGCCCGCGGCAGCCCGCGGGCGAGGCGCTGCCAGGTCCGGCCCGCGTTGCGGCTCCTGTATACGGCGGGCTTGCCATTGATCGAGGTGCGCGGCCACACCTTTGATCCGTCCATGGGAAACACCCACACCGTATCGGGGTCGCGCGGATGCGCGACGATCGGAAATCCGACGTCGCCGATCGCCTTTGGCATGTGCTCGCCGATCCGCAGCCAGCGTCGCGCCGGACGATCGAGTCGGTAAATGCCGCAGTGGTTCTGCTGGTAGAGCCGGTCGGGCTGCTGCGGGTGCAGGATCACACAGTGCGGATCGTGCCCGTAGGGCACATCCGGATTGGGAAGGAAGTCCGCCGCGACGCCTTCGTTGAGCGGCGCCCAGTCCGCCCCGCCGTCGGTGGACTCGAAGACCCCGCCGATCGAGATCGCCAGGTACAGGTGGCGCGCGCTGCGTGGGTCCACGCGCACCGAATGCAGCAGTTCGCCGTCCGGAGTGCGCAGGCCGGCCGCCCATTTCGGGTGCATGGGGTGATCGTTGAAGCCCGCGACCGGTGCCCAGTGCAGGCCGTGGTCCTCGGAGCGGAACAGGCCGGCCGGTGAACTGCCGGCATACCAGGCTCCCGGCTCGGAAGGATTTCCGGGCGTGAGCCAGAAGACGCGCTCGACGGCGCGCGGCTTCTCGCCTTCCGCGACCTTGCGAAAAGCCGGTGGCGCTTTCGCCTCCTGCCAGTGCCGGCCGCGATCGATCGAGTTGTAGACGGTGGGTCCCAGGTGCCCGGTCTTGGCGGCCAGCACCAGGCGTCGCGGTTCGCGTGGATCCTGCACGACGTGATGGATGATGTGCCCAAGCATCTGCGGCCCGGACAGGCGCCAGGTGCGCCGCCGCGCGTCGGCGCGCAGGCTGAACAGGCCCTTGCGGGTGCCGATCCACAGGGTGTTGGCCATATGGGCCTAAGAATCCACGCCGTGGCGGATCGCTGTCAAGTGTGCTCGTAGAACTGCAAAGCGGCCAGTCGCGCGTACAGGCCGTCGCCCTGGCTGAGCTGTGCATGGTCGCCCTGGGCGACGATCCGGCCCTGGTCCATGACGACGATTCGCCGCAGACGCTGGATCGTCGCCAGGCGATGGGCGATCACCAGCGTCGTGCGGGCCCGATCGCCCCGGCCGGCCATGAGATTGGCCAGTCCGCGCTGCACCAGGCGCTCGTTCTCGGCGTCGAGCGCGCTGGTGGCCTCATCGAGCAGCAGCACCGGCGCGTCGCGCAGCATGGCGCGCGCGATCGCGAGGCGCTGGCGCTGCCCGCCGGACAGCGTGATGCCGCGCTCGCCCAGCAGCGTGTCGTAGCCCTGCGGCAGGCGCTGCACGAATTCATCCGCAGCGGCTGCGACGGCGGCGGAGCGCATCTCGGCTTCGCTCGCGGCCGGCCTGCCGTAGCGGATGTTGTCGGCGATCGTACCGGCGAAGATCACCGGGTCCTGGGCAACGACCGCGATGCAGCCTCGCAGCTCGGTCGGATCAAGCTGCGCAATATCCGCGCCATCGAGGAGAATGCGCCCGCTGCCAGGATCGAAGAAGCGCAGCAGCAGCTGGAATACCGTGGACTTACCGGCCCCGGACGGCCCCACCAGCGCCACGGCCTCGCCCGGGGCCACCTGCAACTGGAATTCCGCGAGCGCGGCGTGATCGGGTCGCGTCGGATATCTGAAGGTGACGTCGGCGAACTCGATGCGCCCCTGCACCGGCCGCGGCAGTCGCGCCGGGGCGGCCGGTGCGCGGATCACCGGCTCCGTGGCGAGAATCTCCATCAGGCGCTCGGTGGCACCGGCGGCGCGCTGCACTTCACCCCACAGTTCGCTGAGCGCACCCACCGAGCTGGCGAGGATCACCGCGTAGAGCACGAATTGCAGCAGCTGGCCCGAGCTCATGCGCGCGCCCTGCACGTCCTTGGCCCCGACCCACAGCACCAGGACGATGCAGCAGCCGACCAGCATGAATACCGCGGCGGTCATCGCCGCGCGCACCTTGGTGCGCCGGATCCCGGTGGCGAAGGCCACCTCGGTCGCGCTCGCGAAGCGTTCGCGATCGACGCTCTCGTGGGTGTAGGCCTGCACGGTCGGTATCGCGCCGAGCACCTCGCTCGCGAGCGCCGAGGTCTCGGCGATGCGATCCTGCGCGGCGCGCGACAGGCCGCGCACGCGCCGGCCCATGAGAATGATCGATACCAGCACCACCGGCACGCTCAGGAAAGCCAGGGCGGTGAGCTTGGGGCTGGTCACGGCCATCATGACGAAGGCACCGATGGCCATGACGATGCTGCGCAGGGCGAAGGAGGCAGAGGAGCCCACCACGGTCTGCACCAGCGTGGTGTCGCCGGTGAGGCGCGAGAGCAGCTCGCCGGTGCGGGCGCTCTCGAAGAATTCGGCCGACAGTGCCAGCACGTGGCTGAATACCCGCTCGCGCACGTCGGCCACGACGCGTTCGCCGATCCAGGTCACCAGGTAATAGCGGGACGCCGAGGCGAGGCCCATCACCGCCGTGACCGCCAGCAGGCCCAGGAAATAGCGGCTGATGTGCGCCGACTCGGCGGCGTTGAAGCCGCGATCGATCACCTGGCGAGCCGCGATCGGCAGCAGCAGCGAGGCGCCGGCGGCAACGCCCAGCGCCAGGAGCGCGAGGAAGATCAGCCTGCGGTGCGGCCGGATGAAGGGCCCCAGCGCCGCAAGTGGCGCCAGCTTGCGCGCACCCGGATTAAGGCCCGCGGTATTCGCAGCCACTGGTGCAGGTCTCGTGAATGACGATACGCGACAGGCCGGTGAGCCGGGGCTGGAGCTTGCGCCAGACCCACATGGCCAGCACCTCGCTGGTCGGATTCTCCAGCCCGGCGATGTCGTTGAGATAGCGGTGGTCGAGGGTCTCGAGTACCTCGTGCATTGCAGCGCCGAGGTCGGCGAAATCGCAGACCCAACCGGTTCCGGCGGCCACCTCACCGGCCACGTGGACGCCAATGACAAAGGAATGACCGTGCAGGCGGGCGCACTTGTGCTCCGCTGGCACGTTGGGCAGCCGATGCGCGGCCTCGATGCGGAACGTCTTGAAGATCTCCATTGCGCTATTCTAGGTGCTCCGGCTCAGGATTCTTTGGGAGTTTCCATGACCATCTCCATGTACCAGGCTTCGGCACCCGTGTTCGACAAAATGCTGGGCAACCTCGCCGCCATCCTCGCCAAGGCCGCGCAATGGGCCGAATCCCGCAAGATCGACCCCGCGGTGCTGCTCGCCTCGCGACTTGCCCCGGACATGTTTCCCTTTACGCGCCAGGTGCAGATTGCCTGTGATTTCGGCAAGGGCACCTGCGCCCGGCTCGCTGGCCTGGAAGCGCCCAAGTACGAAGACAACGAGACCAGCATCGCCGAACTGCTCTCGCGCATCGCCAGGACCCGCGCCTACATAGCGACAATCGGAGCGAAGCAGATCGACGGTTCGGAGGAGCGGCACGTCGCCTTCAAGGCCGGCCCGCGGGAACTGGAGTTCAAGGGCCTGGCCTACCTGACCGGCTTCGCGCTGCCGAACTTTTATTTCCACTACACGATGGCCTACGCCGTCCTGCGCCACAACGGCCTGGGCCTGGTCAAAGGCGATTTCATCGGCGGGTAGGCGGACTGCTGCGCGGGCAGTCCTGGAGACAGGCCATGCGAATCGTCCGTTACGCACTCCTGGGGCTGGGCGGAGTGCTGCTGCTGCTCGTGGCGGCGGCACTGTATCTGTTGCTGTTCTTTGATCCCAACGCCCATAAGGCGGACCTGCAGCGCTTCGTGCATGAGCAGACCGGGCGCGAACTGGAGCTTCCCGGTGAGCTCACGCTCAAGGTGTTCCCCTGGGTGGCCATCGAGACGGGGCGGGCGGCGCTGGGCAACGCCGCCGGGTTTGGGACCGAGCCGATGGTGGAAATCGAGCACGCGCGCCTGGGGCTGAAATTCCTGCCACTGCTCCATGGCAGGGTCGAGCTCGCCGCGATCAGCCTGGATGCACCGACGATCCGCCTGGCCGTGGATGCCACGGGCCGCAGCAATTGGCAGGATCTGGGCGGGAAGAGCACAACGCCGGAAGCGCAGGGCAACGGAGGCACGCTCCCGGCCGTTTCGGTGGCAGGGGTGCAGATCACCCGCGGCACGCTGATCTACATCGATCGCAGCGTGGGCACGGAGATCGGGGTCCACGAGCTCAACATGACCACCGGGGCGCTGGCGCCCGGCAAGCCCTTCGACCTGCAGCTGTCCGGGACGGTGCAGCAGGGCAAGGGCATGAGCGTAGCCCTGACGCTCACTGGCCAGGGGACGGTGAATTCCGCCACGTCCCGCTACCTGCTGAGCTCGCCCGTGTTCCACCTGCAGCTCAAGGGCGCAGGGCTCCCGGCGGCCGGACTGCCCGTGGAGCTGCGCTTCGAGCGGATCGACGCCGATCTGGCCGCACAGACCCTCGCACTGCCGGGCATGGACATGCAGGTGGCGGGCGCGCGGCTGACCGGAGCGCTCAGCGGCACGAGGATCGTGGATGCACCGCAGATCGGCGGAGCGCTGCGGCTGGCGGATGTATCGCTGCGCGAGCTGCTGAAAAATCTCGACGTCACGCTGCCGGTGACGCGCGACGCCGCCGCCTTCGGGCGCATCGGATTTGAGGGCCAGCTCGCGGCGAGCAGCCATTCGATCCTGCTCAATGAACTGAAAATGCGCTTCGATGACACCACCGCCACGGGTCACGGCGGCATCGCGGATCTCGATCGCATGGCCCTGGCCTTTGACCTGGATGTCGATCGCATCAACGCTGATCGGTATCTGGCGCCGGTCGCACCTGCGCTCGCACCGCCCACGGCGGGCGGCGCGGCGGCGGCGAAGGGCTCGACGCCCCTGCCAATCCCGGTGGCGCTGCTCCGGAGCCTGGACGTGCACGGCACGCTGGCGGTGCGCGATGCGGTGTTTGCCGGCATTCAATACAGCCACCTGCGCGTCGGCATCAGTGCCGTCGGGGGGCGCCTGCGGATCTATCCGTCCGAGGCCCAGATGTACGGCGGGCAGTATCAGGGCGACGTCACGGTCGACGCGTCGGCCAGGGTGCCGCGCGTCAGCTTCGACGAGCACGTCACGGGCGTGGATTTTGCGCCGCTGTTCAGCGATATGCTCCAGACCAAACGCATCTCGGGGCGCGGCAATGCGGCCATCAAGGCGGTGGGCACGGGGGCGGATTCCGCGGCTTTGCTGCGCACCCTGACGGGGACGCTGGAGTTTCACCTCGACAACGGCGCCCTGGAGGGCGCGGATCTGTGGTACGAGATCCGGCGTGCCCGCGCGCTGCTCAGGCAGCAGCCCATTCCGGCGCGCAGTGGCCCGGAGCGCACGCCGTTCACCGCGTTCTCGGCCACCGGCCGCATCACTAACGGGGTGGTGAGCAATGAAGACCTGATCGCGGCGCTCCAGTACCTGCAGGTCAAAGGGCGCGGATCGGCGGATCTCGCCGCCGGCACGCTCGGCTATGACCTGGACGTACTGGTCCTGAACATCCCCGCGGAGGGGGGCGAGGGCGCGGACGCGCAGGATCTGGTCGGCCTGAAACTGCCGGTGGTCATTTCGGGCACGTTTGCTGCACCGATGGTGCGGCCCGACGCCGGCGGTCTGGTGAAGGCCCGAGTGCAGCAGGAGCTCGACAAGCGCAAGGGCGAGCTGGAGAAGAAGCTGAAGGAGCAGCTGCAGGACAAGCTGAAGGGCCTGTTGGGAAATTAACATGTCCCGCAGACTGTGGATGGCGGCGCTGCTGGGCGCGATGGTGATCTGGTTCCTGCCGCTGGGTTCCTACCGGCTGTTCAATCCCGATGAGGGCCGTTACGCCGAGATCGCGCGCGAGATGGCGGTCAGCGGCGATTGGGTGACACCGCGC
Organism: Gammaproteobacteria bacterium; assembly: GCA_025350345.1. Lineage (GTDB taxonomy): Bacteria > Pseudomonadota > Gammaproteobacteria > Steroidobacterales > Steroidobacteraceae > FEN-1191. Next base: position 871 of record JANXYA010000188.1, on the reverse strand, counting down.
CTCGATGCGCTCCGGTATTTCGAGAAGCCGCCGCTCCAGTACTGGGCCACGGCCGCCACCTATCGCGCCTTTGGCGAGAGTGAATGGAGCGCGCGCCTGTGGGCGGCACTCACCGGTTTTCTCGGCCTGCTGCTGACCGGCTGGATCGGTGCCCGCCTGTACGGCGCGACCGCCGGGGCGCTCGCCGCGCTGGTGCAGGCGGGCGCGCTGCTGTATCTGGGCCTGGCCCGGATCCTCACGCTCGACATGGGGCTGACCGCCACCCTCGAGCTGGCGCTGTGCGGCCTGCTGTTGCTCGTGCAGCAGGATCGCAAGGATGCCGACGCGAGGCTCGGCGCGTGGCTGCTGGCCCTCGGCGTGGCGCTCGCCTTTCTCGCCAAGGGCCTGGTCGGCATCCTGATCCCGGGCGCAGTCGGGGTGCTGTACATGCTGCTGCGTCGCGACTGGGGGCTGATCCTGCGCGCGCGCCCCTGGTGGACGCTGCTCGCTCTCGCCGCTCTCGCCGCGCCCTGGGTCCTGCTGGTCGAGCAACGCAATCCCGGCTTCGCGCAGTTCTTCTTCGTGCACGAGCACTTCGATCGTTTCCTGACGCGCGTGCATCAGCGCTATGAGCCCGACTGGTTCTTCATCCCGGTGCTGCTGCTGGGCTTCATGCCCTGGACGCCCCTGCTGCCCGCGATCGCGCGCTCAAGCTGGCGGGAGTGCCGCAGCGCTCATGGGCCGACCCTGCTGCTGGCGATCTGGCTGATATTCGGGTTTGTGTTCTTCAGCCTTTCTCAATCGAAGCTCGTGCCCTACATCCTGCCGCTGTTTCCAGCGCTGGCACTGCTCGCGGGCCGCAGCCTCGCCGCCCTCGAGGCCACTGCGGTGC
>JANXYA010000171.1 GCA_025350345.1 Gammaproteobacteria bacterium | reverse complement strand
AAGGGAGACCACTCGACCCACAAAGCTTGTGGTGAAATCCGCCACGCTTGTTGCGGTATGTTTGGCGAGAATTGCCATCGATTGGACAATGGCAAGCGTGTTTTTAACACGATGGTTGAGTTCGCCGACAAGCAACAAATGGGTCCGGCGCGCCCAGATATCGCCAAGGATCTGCGCTACCACCCGGTGGGAAGCTATCTGCTGCTCTATCGCATCATCGAGGGCGGGATCGAGCTCGTGCGAGTCGTGCATGGAGCGCGGGATCTGCTGAAGCTTCTTTGATTCTGCGAGCCGCTCTTCAAACGATTGGGTCCTGTCAGGCTGCCAGATCCAGATCGGCGAGCACCGCGGCAACCGCGGCCACCGCCCCGGCCATGCCCCGCTCGCCCAGCTGTCCCATGCAGCCGACGCGAAAAGTCTCGATCGTCGTGAGTTTTCCGGGATAGAGGATATAGCCCCGTGCCTTGACGGCGTCGTAGAAGCTCTTGAACTGGTAACGCGTCGAGTGCGGCGCGTGGAAGGTCACGATGATCGGCGCCTGGATTGCACTCGGCAGGAAGCTCTTCAGGCCCAGTCGCGCCATGCCCCCGATCAGCGTGCGGCAATTGTCCGCGTAGCGCGCTTCGCGGGCCGGGCGCCCGCCCTCGGCGAGGTACTGTTCGATCGCGGAGTCAAAGGCGGCGACGACGTGCGTCGGCGGCGTGTAGCGCCACTGCGTCGTTTTTTGCATGTAGATCCACTGGTCATGCAGATCCATCGCGAGGGAATGCGAATTGCCCTCGGCGCGTTCCAGCACGGAACGCCGGGCGATCACGAAGGCCATGCCGGGTGGTCCCTCCAGGCACTTGCCCGAGGCGGCGATGAGGGCATCGAACGGGGTGCTGCGCGCGTCGATCTCAAGGGCTCCGAAGGAACTCATCGCATCAACGATGAGGCCCCGCCCGTGCCGCGCGACGACCTCGGCCACGGCCTGGAGCGGATTGAGGATCCCGGTGCTCGTTTCGCAGTGCACGAGCGCGACGTGCGTGATGGCCGGGTTGGCAGCCAGCGCCCGCTCGACATCCTCGGCGCGGACGGCCGCATCCTCCGCGTAGTCGATGGTCGAAAGCGCGCGGCCGAGCACGCGACAGATGCGGGCGATGCGCTGGCAATAGGCGCCATTTTGCGGCACCAGCACGTGTCCGCTGCGGGGCACGAGCGTGCCAATCGCGGCTTCCACGGAGAAGGTGCCGCTGCCCTGGAGTGGTACGCATTCGTGGCTTTCGCGCGCGTGCACGATATCGAGCAGGCGCTCGCGGATGCGGCCGGTAATCCGGTTGAAATCGGCGTCCCAGGAGCCCCAGTCGCGCAGCATGCTCTGCTTGGTGGCCATCGAGGTCGTCAGCGGGCCGGGGGTCAGTAGATAAGGTGCGTTGCTCACGGGGTACTCGCGCTTTTGCCATACTGTAAACTACCGGCATGGATGCCACCACCGCGATTGAAGTGAACGGCCGCAGCTACCGGCTACCGAAGTGCCCGTCGGTGGTCGTCTGCGTGGACGGCTGCGAGCCGGACTACATCGCCCAGGCGGTGGCGGGCGGGCACATGCCGTGGATGAAATCGGTCCTGGCGCGTGGCGCCTCCGTGATCGCCGAATGCGTCATGCCGAGCTTCACCAACCCCAACAACATCTCGATCGTCACCGGCGTGCCGCCGGCCGTGCACGGGATCTGCGGCAACTACCTCTTCGATGTGGCGAACAACATCGAAGTGATGATGAACGATCCGAAGTGGCTCCGTGCCCCCTCGCTCCTGGCGGCGCTCGCGAATGCCGGTTGCTCGGTCGCGGTGATCACCGCCAAGGACAAGCTGCGCAAGCTCCTCGGCCACGGGATGCGTGGCATCTGCTTCTCCTCCGAGAAGGCCGATGAGGCCACGCTGACCGAACACGGCATCGAGGGTGTCCTCGAGCTGGTGGGCAAGCCGGTGCCGGACGTCTACAGCGCCGCGCTGTCGGAGTTCGTCTTCGCCGCGGGGGTACGCCTGATGGCCACGCGCCGCCCGGATGTCCTGTATTTGTCCACGACGGATTACGTCCAGCACAAGCACGCCCCCGGCTCGGGCGCGGCCAATGAGTTCTGCCGGATGATGGACGGCTACCTCGGCGCCCTCGATACCCTGGGCTGCGCGATTGCGCTGACGGCCGACCACGGCATGAACGCCAAGACCCGCCTGGATGCGAGTCCGGACGTGATCTACCTGCAGGACGTGCTGGACGCCAGTCTCGGGGAAGGGCGCGCCCGCGTCATCCTGCCGATCACCGACCCGTACGTCGCGCACCACGGAGCACTCGGTTCCTATGCGACGGTGTACCTGCCGGGCGATGCGGATCCGGCGGCAGTGGCCGCGCGGATCGCCGGCCTAGCGGGGATCGATCAGGTGCTGACTCGCCAGCAGGCGGCCGCGCATTTCGAGCTGCCGGCCGATCGCATCGGCGATCTGGTCGTGACCTCGATTCGCTCGGTTGTGCTCGGCAGTGCCGCGGCACGCCACGACCTTTCCGGGCTCGATGCGCCCCTGCGCTCGCACGGCGGCGTCTCCGAGCAGCGCGTGCCGCTGGTGATGAACCGGAGCATCGCCAATCTGGACACGAACCGGCGCTGGCGCAACTTTGATGCCTTCGATTGGGTGCTCAACCGTGCCGGATAACCTGGCCCGTTTCGACACCCTGCGGATCGGCGGCACTCGCGTGAGCGCCGAGCGCGTCAGCGAGGTGCGCAATCCCTACACGGGCGGGATTGCCGGCACCGTGCCGAAGGCGGGGAGGGCCGAGGCCCGGCGCGCGATCGAAGTCGCCCGCGCCTACAGGTCGGGCTTGACGCGCTACGAGCGCTACCAGATCTGCTACCGGGCCGCGGCGCTGATCCGTGAGCGCGCCGCCGCGATCTCCGACCTGATCAGCGCCGAGAGCGGCCTGAGCAAGAAGGACTCCATCTACGAAGTGGGCCGCGCCTGCGATGTGTTCCTGTTTGCAGGAAACGCCGCTCTCCAGGACGATGGCCAGATCTATTCCTGCGATCTGACCGCCCACGGCAAGCGCCGGCGCGTCTACACGATGCGCGAACCGCTCCAGGGCGTCATCGCCGCCATCACGCCCTTCAATCACCCGCTGAACCAGGTCGCGCACAAGGTCGTGCCCTCGATCGCGACCAACAATCGCATGGTGCTGAAGCCGTCCGAGAAGACACCGCTGACGGCGCTGCTGCTCGCCGACCTGCTCATCGAGGCGGGCCTGCCGCCGGAAATGTTCTGCGTCGTGACCGGCGATCCGCACGAGATCGCCGAGGAGCTGCTGACGCATCGCGACGTGGATCTCGTGACCTTCACGGGCGGCGTGGTGTTCGGCAAGGCCATCGCGGCCAGGGCGGTCTACAAGCGCCAGGTGCTGGAGCTGGGCGGCAACGATCCGCTCATCGTGATGGAAGATGCGGATGTCGAGGAGGCCGCGACACTCGCGGTTGCGGGCTCCTACCGCAACTCGGGTCAGCGCTGCACCGCCGTCAAGCGGATGCTCGTACACGAGGCCGTCGCCGACCGCTTCGTGGAGCTGCTGGTGGAGAAGTCCCGGGCGATTGTCTACGGCGACCCGATGGATCCGCGCACCGACATGGGCACGGTGATCGATGAGGCTGCCGCGCGCTCCTTCGAGGACAAGGTCAACGATGCCATCCGCCGCGGAGCGCGGCTCCTGTACGGGAATGTCCGCAAGGGCGCCCTCTATTCACCGACCGTGCTCGATGGGGTGAGCCCGGACATGCCCGTCGTCAAGACCGAGACCTTTGGCCCGGTATCGCCGGTGATCCGCTTCGGCTCCATCGCCGAGGCGATCCAGATCTCGAACTCGACCGAGTACGGCCTGTCCTCCGGGGTCTGCACCAACCGGCTCGATTACATCACCCGCTTCGTCTCGGAACTCAACGTGGGTTCCGTCAACGTGCGCGAGGTGCCCGGTTACCGGCTCGAACTGACGCCTTTCGGCGGCATCAAGGATTCTGGCATCGGGATCAAGGAAGGCGTGCAGGAAGCAATGAAGAGCTTCACCAACGTCAAGACCTATTCATTGCCCTGGTGATAGGGGCGCGCCGGCGCTGCCCCCGGCTGGGCGGCCTGCACGTTGCGCAGCGACTCGTCGGCGAAGAAGCGCCGCATCATCACCGCCTGCTGCAGCCGGCCCTTGCGCACGTACACCTGGTAGAGCAAGTCCTTGGTGACTTCGAGCAGCACGCCGGATTGCTGGTCGTCGAACATCGGCAGGCTGGGGTGCGGATCGTTATCGCTCCCGAAGATCACGCGCTTGATGTCGATGAAGGTCGCACCGTCGATCTCGGCCATCACGCGCACGTCATTGAGCTGGTCGAACAGGCGCAGCTTGCCAGCCTCGCCCAGGTCGGCAAAAGCCGCCTGCATGGCGCGCCGGCACATGCTGGCAAAGGCGTTGTAGCAGGCCTGTGAATAGCAACTGAGCGCCTCGCGGAACAGGGTCTCCACGTCCTCGGGCAGGTAGGTGTAGCTGAATTTCTCGGCGGGACGCTCCACTTCGGTGAATTGCGCGCCCAGTTCGATGCGGTTATTGCCGTACATCTTCACGGGAAAGCGCAGGAAGATCGGCTGGTTGCAGGAGTCACAGCGATAGACGGCCCCGACCTGCCTGGGCCGATGGCTCACCAGCTCATCGAAGGAGGGGACCGCGATGGGCGTGACGTGCGAAACCACCTCGCAATGCGGGCAAGTCAGTGCCAGGTTCGCTTCCTGGTCGTGGTGCAGCCGGCCGGCGGCATCAATGTAGCTCGACATAGGCGCCTTCGGGGGCGCGCGGTGTGAAATCCTCTGGACCCGCGCTTCTCCCCAATCTTAAGTCTAGCCGAATCGGCCCGCATTGCGAGGTGGTTTCGCACG
>JANXYA010000143.1 GCA_025350345.1 Gammaproteobacteria bacterium | reverse complement strand
GCTGGTGGGTCGAGGTCGCTACCCGCGCCGCGCCGCCGACCTAACCGTGCGCGGGCTGGCAGCCGCTGGGCAACCGGCTTGGCGTGGCCACGTCGATGGTCGACACCAGGTGGCGGTATAACCCGACATCGGCGACCTTGCCGCCATCGATCCGTACGATGCGCGACAGGTGCGCGCACACTTCAAAGGTTACGTACTCGCCCCACTTCGGCAACGTCGAATTGAAGCTCACGAAGATCAGTCGCCGGCCGCTAGCGGCGCGGCGAGCGAGCACTTGCGGATGATCGAAATCGACGCCGGGTAGCGCCAGCTGCGGGAAGCGTCGGTACTCGGCGCGCACGTGTGCCACCGCCAGACCAACCGCCATCCGGCGCTGCGCCGCGGTGGCCGGTTCCAGGGCGTTGGCGTACCAGGGCCATATCGCCACCAGCAGCCAGGCCCACGGCGCTCCACCACTGACTCGCTTCCGCGTCATGGCAAGACCCGCTGCAGAAATGCAGCCACGGCTGCCAGCTCCTCGCTGCTGACGCTGTGTGCCATCGGATAGCTGTGCCATTCGACCGCATAGTCGGCCGCGACCAGCAGCGCGCGCGTCCGCTCGCCCAATTCCGGACTGATCACCGGATCGAAAGTTCCGTGCGCCAGGAACACCGGAGTACCCTGGTTGATGGCGGCGCGTTCTGCCGCGAACGATCCGGACAGCACCGCGTAGCAGGACAGTCCGATTATTCCCGCCAGCTGTTCCGGGTAGCGCATGCCCGTGAACAGCGCCAGCGCGCCGCCCTGGGAAAATCCAGCCAGCACGATGCGGCGAGCCGGGATGCCGCGCTCGTTTTCGCGCCGGATCAGCGCGCGCAGCGCGCCGTCGGACTCGCGGATGCCGCGCTCATCCTGCGCCGCGTGACGATCGAGGCCGGCGATGTCGTACCACGCGCGCATGGGCAGACCGCCGTTGAGCGTCACCGGCCGGACCGGCGCGTGCGGGAACACGAAGCGCAGCGCTGGGCCGCCCGGACGCACCAGCTGAGGCACAGCGGGCTCGAAATCGTGGCCATCGGCGCCCAGACCGTGCAGCCAGATGACGCAGGCCCCGGGGTTGGCCGCCGTGGCAATTTCCACCGTCGCCAGGAGCGGATGCGTCATGACCGGACCCGCGGCCGTTGGAGCGTATGGTACACACTCGCAGACTTGCACCTTTGGCCGCCGCGGCGCAACCCCAGCGGCGGCGCCCGCCGCATGGGCCAGCTGGAACTTGTATAATCACGCGGCGGTTTCGCTGCTGCCGGCGCTGGTTCAATGGCCTGAAATTGCCGCACGGCACACCTGCTCGAGGGTCGTACGATGAATACATTCGACGCCAAGGCTGCTCCGGTTCGCAACAGCTACGATTCCGAGGTGCCGCCGAACCTGCTGGAATTCATGCTGCGCAGCTGGAATCCGCGCGGCCGCAAGCTCCCGCGGGTCATTCCCGACGCGGCCAGCTTTCGCCGGCGCCGCGAGCGGCTGTCGCAGCGCTTCCCCGGTGAACTGCTGGTCGTACCAACCGGCCACCGCAAGGTGCGGGCCAACGACACCTATTACTCCTTTCGTCCCGGCACCGACTTCTATTACCTGACCGGCGCCTTTGAGCCGGATTGCGTGCTGGTGCTGCTTCCCGATGGCGGCACGCACCAGCAGCTGCTGTTCGTCGAACCCAATCCCGGCAAGACTGACGCCAGCTTCTTTACCGACCGCAACAAGGGCGAGCTGTGGGAGGGACCGCGTTACGGGGTGCCCGAGTGCGCCAGGCGTTACGCCATCACCTGCAAACCACTCACCGAACTCGAGCCGACGCTCCGGGCGGCCAGCGCGCTGCCCCAGGCGCGGACGCGCGTGCTGCGCGGCCATTCGACCGCCACCGAAATCATGCTGGCCGACGGCGGCGATATCCAGCTGCAGCGCGACCAGGAGCTGGCGACCTGCCTGTCCGAGATGCGCCTGCTCAAGGATGCCAGCGAGGTGCAGGCGTTGCGCAGCGCCATCAGCGCCACCAAACGCGGCTTTGAAGACGTGATCGCGCGCCTCAGGACCGCCAGGAGCGAGCGCGAGCTCGAGGGCGTATTCTGGACGCGCGCGCGGATGGAGGGGAACGACGTCGGTTACAGCTCGATCGTGGCCTCCGGTGCCCATGCCTGTACCCTGCACTGGAAGCACAACGACGGCGCCATCCGCCGCGGCGACCTGCTGTTGCTCGATGCCGGCATCGAAGGCCACTCGTTGTACACGGCCGATATCACCCGCACCCTGCCCATCTCGGGCCGCTTCACCCGCGAACAGCGTGCGGTCTACGAGATCGTGCTGGCGGCACAGCGCGCGGCCTTGGGCGTAGTCAAACCCGGCAGCGATTTCATGGCGCCCAACCAGGCGGCGATGTCGGTGCTGGCCCATGGCCTGGAGCGCCTCGGCATCCTGCCCACGAGCGCGGCAGCGGCGCTGCGCAACGAGAACCAGTTCTATCGCCGCTACTCCCTGCACAACGTCAGCCATATGCTCGGCCTCGACGTCCACGATTGCGC
>JANXYA010000138.1 GCA_025350345.1 Gammaproteobacteria bacterium | reverse complement strand
GACGCGATGTACGCGCCGGTGGTGCTGCGCTTCCAGACCTATGGCGCGCAGCTCTCAGCGCCGGCGCAGCAGTACCTGGCGACGGCGCTGGCGGATGAGGTGCTTCAGGAATGGTGCGCGGCCGCGGCCGCCGAGACCTGGACGATTGCCAGCGATGAAGTTGGCACCAGCCGCAGGGAATGAACGGCGTCAGCCCGGTTCTTCACAGTCGCCGATCCGGCGGCCGCCAATCTTGGTCGTCATTTCACGCTGCTCGGTCTGACCTGCAGGCATTCCTCGCTCCAGTGCTGACTTAGGAAATGGCCTGCTCCGGGTTGTTGGTTGATGATAGTTGCTGCTTGAACTCTTCCGGTGTCAGCTGCCCGAGACTCGAGTGAGGTCGAACCTCGTTGAACTGACGCCGGTACTGCTCTATCACCAGGCCGAGAATGATGAATCCGTAATTGCTGTAGCTGTATCGGCTGCCGGGTGCGAATTCCGGCGCGCGGTCACCGTACAATTGTGAATAGTCGCGCAATTCCCGAAGATCTCTCCGGTGAGCGTCAAACTTCGGGCCGAAAATGTCCCCGGCGCCACCCGTATGCGTCAACAACTCGCGAATCGTTACGTGAGCTGCAAACTCCCCATTGGGGTACTCATCCAGATACTGAGCCACGGAGTCATCCAAATGGACCTTCCCGGCCTCAACAAGCTGAAGAATGGCGATTGCCGTAAACATCTTGTTCATGGATCCAATTCGAAATCTCGTACTCACCGTATTGGCGATATTGCTTTCACGGTCTGCACAACCGTAAACGCCTAGAAAAATGGTTTGATGGTGTCGTGCAACGAGAACTACACCGGAGAATTTATCTTTTTGTGAGACTTCCTTGATCGTTCCGCGGAGCTTGGATGTGAGCCAAGGGTATTCATGCGAAGCCAATACAACCTCGGCGTTGCTTGTGCACGTTGGATGGCCCAATGCATGGGCTTGCACGGAACAAAAGGTTCCGAAGCCAAGAACAGCCAGGAGGATCCAGCAGCCATCGACTTGTCGATGAGCGGTCGAGCAAACGGATTGGTGCATCTACAGGACCTGGCGGAGTTGGTGTTGTCCGTCACTCTACCGGCATCCGGAAACGTCTGATCATAGGGTTTCAATTTCCACGATTGCCTGTCGGATTGGGGCCGACGTAGGTATTCGATCAATGCGCAGTCGCGGTCGACGGCGCACGTGTCGAACTCAAACTGCGTGTGCCGTAAACGTGCCATAGATAGGCTGTATATGCGGCTGGCAAGCGCTGCACGTGATTGATTAATATATACCCATACTTATCAAAAGGCGCCTACGAAACAGAAGGTCGGCGGTTCGAAAGCTCGATTTACATGCTTCCCAGTCATGACAATTTCCGGTGCCCGATCCGCAGCGTGCTCGTGGCGATGAACACTTCGCGCAGGAAGCAGAGGATGGCCCCGATGAAGCTCAGCATCGCGGCGATGAACAGGGCGTCGATCGCGTAGCTGATGCGGATATTGAAGGACTCGCCCAGGAACAGCACCACCACCACGACCGCCACCAGCAGGGCACAGATGGTGCACATCGCGATCGCGATGCTCAACAGGCGTCCGCGCCGCGCCAGCGAGGCGAGCGATTCGTGCAGCTCCAGCGCCCGCGCTTCCGCGGGTGCCGCGGCCGCCTCGCGCTCCAGCGTGCGCGCCCGATCGACCGCACGCGCTAGGCGGTTGGTGAACACCGTCAGCATGATGCCAACGCCCGAGAGCAGGAACACCGGCGCCACGGCCAGGCGGATGACTTCGCCCACGCCCTGCACCTGCGATTCACTCACATCGATCATGGGTTGCGTACGAAGTGAAAAAACGGGTCCGCCGAGGCGGCGGCCGTGGCGGGCTGTTCACTGAATGCGAGGCCCTCGCCTTCGAGGCGCCAGCGCTGCGGGCAGCGCTGACTGGCGCTCGTGGCGCTGAAGCCGTGCGCGGTGCTGGTCCACAGCAGCTCGCATCCCGGGAGCGTGCGCAGGTCGCGCAGCAGGAGCGAGCGGAACAGCTCCGGGTCCTCGACACCATTGCGCCAGCGCTCGGGCTCCTGCAGCCCATACACGCCGCCGACGATGCCGCCGTCGGCCGCGACCTGCAGGCTCCAGATGCGCTCGCTGACAACCCGGCGCACATCGTTGGCCGTCGTCTCGCGCACATAGAACACCTGGTCGCCGACCAGCGGCGCCGTCACGCGCATGATGATCAGCGCCTGCTGCGGATTGCCGTAGTTGCCGGGCAGCACCTCGGCCAGCGTGGCCAGCTTGGTCTTGGACAGGTCCGCCGTGCTCGTGCAGGCCGCCAGCGCCAGTGCGCCGCCCAGCGCCAGTGCCGGGGTGATGAATCGCATTGTCGCTCTGAGCTGCATGCTGGTTCCCGTCCTCACGCGTAGTCGGTGCGCCAGGCGGCGCGGTAAGCCTGCCCCAGGCGCATGATGCGGTCGAGGAGCTTCGGATAGCCTACACCCGCGGCCTTGGCGGCGGCAGCGAAGTCCTCCTCGCGCTCGATGTTGGGGTTGGGGTTGGCTTCCAGCACATACAGGTTGCCATCTTCGCGCATGCGGAAGTCGATGCGCGCATAGCCCGACAGGTGCAGGGCGCGGTAGATGCGTCGCGCCAGCCGATCGATCCGTGCCAGCACCAGCGGCGGCAGATCGCTCGCCTCGCGGGTGGTGATGTCGTATTTCTTCTGGTAGGCGCGGTCCCACTTCACCTTGCGCGTGGCGATGGCCGGGAGCGTTTCAGGCAGGGAACCGAACTGCATCTCCCACACCGGCAGCCGGCTGAGGCGCTCGTTGCCGATGACGCCGACGTAGAGCTCGCGCCCGGCGATGTACTCCTCGACCAGCGCATCCGAGCCAATCTGCTCGTGCATGAATTGCACGCGCTCGCGCAGGCGCGCCGCATCGTCGACCACGGAGGCCTGGGCAATGCCGAGCGAGGCGTCCTCGGTCGCCGACTTCACGAACAGCGGAAAGCGCAGCCGCTGCGGCACCCGCAGGTGCTGGCCGCGCCGGAATACGGCGAACTGCGGCGTCGGGATGCGATGGAAGGCCAGCAGCTGCTTGCACAGCACCTTGTCGCGCGCCAGCAGCAGGCCGCGTGGATTGCAGCCGGTGTAGGGCTGGCGCATCAGCTCCAGGAAGGCCACCACGTGCTGGTCGTAGGTGACGATGCCATTGAATTCCTCGAGCAGGTTGAACACGACGTCGGGTTTCCACTCGAGCAGCGCCGCGCGCAGCTCGGTGAGCGAGTCGAGCACGCCGAGGGCCTGCACGGTGTGCCCGGCCTTGCGGAGCGAGCCGATGACATCGTATTCAGTGCGCCACTCGGCGATCTCCCGCTCGCTGTAGCCCTCGAGCGACTCGGGCGGCACGAGGCTGGAATGCACGACCACCAGCGTGCGCAGCCGCTTCACAGCCGCATCCGCAAGGCATCGCTGGCGATGTAGCCGCGCGCCATCCGTACCAGGGCCGCGCGCAGCTTCGGGACCGAGGTGCGGCGCGCACCGCGCTGGCGGAGGCCGAGCTGCTGGCAGCGCTCGATCGCCAGGCGCACGATCTGCTGGGCGCCGTAGCGATCGGTGCCGGCACGCTTCTGGATCGCGGCGCGCAGCCTGAGCTTGTGGGCACGCAGCAGCGCCGCGGCCGGCGGCGCCGCAGGCTGCGCGCGGTTCGCGGAGGCAAAGATCTTGCGCAGCCAGGCGTCGGCGAGCAGTCGCTGGCGCCGGCGCTGCGCCGCGCGCTTGCGCCGGTAGTGCTCCCGCAGGGTCAGCGTGCTGTCTGCCAGCGCCTCGATCCGCTCGCGCCCGTTCACCGGTGGTGCGCACCGGCCGATCTCGGAGGCCAGCTGCGCCACATATTCGAGCTTGCGCCGTGCCGGCCACAGCGCGTAGCGGCGCCGCCAGTCGGAATGCGGTTGCAGCCAGACCGCAAAGGTCTCGGCAAAATCCTCGGTGGGATGCGCCTGGGCGTACCACTCGCCCAGGTGCTGCACATGACTCCGGCTGGCCGGCCGCGCGCGGTATTGCGCCGCGTAGCGCCGCGAGGCCGGCCCGAACAGGGCCCGCCAGCGGGCCCGGCGGCGCAGGCGGTAGGCCGAGTCGATCGCGTGTCCGGCTTCGTGACGCAGGATGCGCATTTGCCAGTTGCGATTCGTCCCCTCGACCTCCCCGCTCATCTTGCGCTCCAGGCGCGTGAGGCGCGGATGCGCCAGATAGAACGGCACCGCGAATCCCGGCACGCCATCCGGGGAGAACCAGTCCACCGCAAGCCAGGCGTGCGGACGAAAGGCAATACCGCGCGCCGCGAGTTCGCGATACAGCCGCGCGATGCGCCCCTGCACGACGGTGCCTGCCAGGCGCAGGCGCAGATCGCAGAGCCGCACGTCGAGCAGCGCTTCGTCATCGAGCCGCGCCCAGGCGGGCCGCCGGCGCTTCATGGCTCCGCCCCCGGCTCACCGAGCCGGAGCAGGGCCTGGCCCAGCAGCCCGTCGCCGAGCCGCACGATCAACTCCTCGCGGGCCAGCAGCCGGCGCCAGAGCGCCGGTATCGCATCGACCCCATAGTGCGCGCCGGCGATCTGTCCGTAGACCGCACCGATCACATCGCTGTCGCCGCCCAGATTGACGGCACGCAGCGCACCTTCGCGGAAGCTCCCGGTGCTCCCGAAGCACCAGCGCGCCCGCTCCAGCGCAGCCAGCGCGCCACCGTTCTCTTCCGCAGCGCCGCCGGCGGCCATCACCGCTCCTGCCGGCGCAAGGACCTGCTCGCGCGACTCGCCGCGCAGCGCGGCGTGCAGCATCGCCGCGAGCACCCGGCAGGCATCCTGCACCTGGCGCGAGCGGCAAGTCGTGCGCGCCGCCGCCGCCGCCAGGGCCACGGCCCGTTCAGGTTCCGCGAAGGCATGGAGCACGACTGGCGCCACGCGCGACAGCGCCTCGGCGGGGAACGGCTCCCCATCGCCAGCCCCGCCGCCCGCGCGACGCGCTTCGGGCGCCATGTGGAGGGCCCGCGCCGTGCCGGCCGTGATGCCGAGGCACTGTCCGGTCGCCGACAGGTGTCCGTCGCGTTGCCAGCGCCGGTAGCGCTCCAGCTGGTCGTGCGCATCGAAACCCTCGCACTCGACCAGGCTCTCCGCCAGGCACAGCGCCATCGCCGTATCGTCGCTCCAGGCGCCACGCGGCAGGTCAAAGGGTCCGCCACCGAGCAGATCGCCCACCGGCGTGAAACTGCCGGGGCGGCGAAACTGGGTCGCCGCGGCCAGCGCGTCGCCCACCGCCAGGCCCAGCATCGCGCCCTGGAAGCGCGAGCGCAGGCCGCGCAGCGGTGCGAGTTCATCGTCCGCAGGCTCGGTCGCGGCGAGGGAGGCGAGGCTCATGAGCGCGAGCTCCGCAGCAGGCGTTGCGGCACCCACAGGCGTATGTAGTCCGCCTGCTCCGGGGTCTGGGGTACTTCGGGCCAGCTCGCGGCACGCGCGCACTGCAGCGTCCACAGCTCGTTCAATGCGCGCAGCGCGCCCTCCCCATCCAGGCCCTGTTCCACGAGGAAGCAGCCGGCCACGGTGCCGGTGCGCCCGATGCCGGCGCGGCAGTGCACGTAGATGTTGTAGCCGTTGTCAAGCGCCGCGGCAATCTCGTCCTGGATGCCGCGCATCACGCCGGGGTGCTGCGGCACTTCCGTATCCGGAATCGTGCGCCGCAGGTGCAGGACCGTGGGCGGCAACAGCTGGTGGTAGGCCGGGCACTCCCCCTCCCCGGTCAGATCGACGATGCAGCCGATGCCGGCCCCGATGAGCCGCTCGATCCGTGCACGAGCCGCATCAGTGTGCGGGGCCTCGCGGCCGGAAGGATATTCGCCGGCCAGGAGCCGGCCCGGCAACACCCAATAGCTGTTGGCGAGCGGCCGCTCCATCACCGAGGAGCCGGCTGGAGCGCGGCAAAATCGAACAGGCGCAGGTCAGCAAGCTGCGTGGGCTCCACGTGGCGCAACGCCGAGAAGATCGACTCGGTGCGGCCGGGCTGCTCGCGCTCCCACGAGGCGAGCATGCGCTTGACGGCCGCGCGCTGCAGGTTCGGCTGCGAGCCGCACAGCTTGCAGGGAATGATCGGGAAGCCGCGCGCGCGTGCGTAGCGGGCGATGTCGCGCTCCGCGATATAGGCCAGCGGGCGGATCACCACGTGGCGGCCGTCGTCGGAGCGGAACTTGGGCGCCATGGCCTTGAGCCGCCCGCCGTGAAAGAGGTTCAGGAACAGCGTCTCGACGATGTCATCGCGATGGTGACCGAGCGCGATCTTGGTGATGCCCTGCCCGGCCGCGTAGCGGTACAGCGCGCCGCGCCGCATCCGCGAGCACAGCGAACACATCGTGCGACCCTCGGGGATCAGCCGCTTCACCACCCGGTACGTGTCCTGCTCGATGACGTGATAGGGCACGCCGCGGCTGCGCAGGTAATCGGGCAGCACCCGTGCGGGGAACCCCGGCTGCTTCTGGTCCAGGTTCACCGCCAGCAGCTCGAATTCGACCGGCGCGCTGCGCTTAAGCGAGAGCAGCAGATCGAGCAGCGTGTACGAATCCTTGCCTCCGGACAGGCACACCATTACCCGATCGCCCGCTTCGATCATCCGGTAGTCGGCGATCGCCTTGCCGGCGAGGCCGCGCAGTGCCGCGCCGAGCCGCTTGTGTGTGGCGGAATCGCGCCTCACCGCAGGAGCGAGCGGCGCGACGGCGTTCAGGGGGCCTCCGCCAGGTACTTGCTCTGCAGGTAGCGCAGCAACGAGTTGGCGCTCAGGGGCTGGCCGCTCGCCTGCTTGATCAGCTCCTTGACCGGGAGCTTGGCCCCGTAGCCGTGCATGTTTTCGCGCAGCCAGCCGAACACAGCGGCGAACTCGCCGCGCGCGAGCTGTTCGTCCACCTCGGGCAGCTGCGCGTGCAGGGCCTCCCAGAGTTGCGCGGCGATGACCAGCCCGAGCGCATAGGAGGGAAAGTAGCCGAAGGATCCGAGCGCCCAATGCATGTCCTGCAGGCAACTGTCGGCGGCCGTGCTCGGCCGGGTGCCGAAACGCTGTTCCATGCCCGCACTCCAGGCTTCGGGCAGGTTGCGCACCGCCAGGCGCCCGGCGAGCAGCTGCTTTTCGATGTCGTAGCGCTGCATGATATGCAGCGAGTAGCTCATCTCGTCCGCTTCCACGCGGATCAGGCTCCGCCGCACGCGCGTCAGCGTGCGGTAGAGGTTGTCGAACTCCCATTCCGGGCCGCTCACCGCGTAATGCTTCTGCACCAGGGGCAGCAGGTAGCGCAGGAACGCAGCGCTGCGGCCGATGATCATCTCGAGCAGGAGCGATTGGCTCTCCTCCAGCGCAATGCCCCGATCGCGCCCCACCGGCTGGTCGCGCCAGCTCGCGGGCATCCCCAGGTCGTACATCGCGTGCCCGGTCTCGTGCAGCGCGCCGAGCAGTCCGTCGAAGGGATCGGCCACGTCATAGCGCGTGGTGACGCGGATATCGCCCACGACGCCCTCCGTAAAGGGATGCTCGCTCTCGTCGAGCCGTCCCTGCTCGAAGGGAAAGCCCACCGCCTTCATGACCTCCACGGTGAGGCCGCGCTGCTTGCTGGTGGAAAATTTCCCGGCGATCGGCAACACCGCTTCCTTCTGCTGCGCCTCGATCGCCTCGCTGATCATGCCCGGGAGGCGTCGTGACAGCGCCTTGAAGATCGCATCGATGTCGGCCGTGCCGATGCCGGGACTGAACTCATCGACGAGCGCATCGTAGGGCGGCAGGTTCAGCGCCTGGCCGAGCAACGCCGCCTTGTCACGGACCAGCGACAGCACTTCCTCGAGGTGCGGCGCGAACAGCGAGAAATCGTTGTCGCGGCGCGCGGCCATCCAGTGGTTCTCGGCCCGCGCGGCGGCGCGGGCCAGCCTGGAGATCAGCGAGACGGGGGTGGCGATCGCGTGATCGCGCTGCCGGCGCATCTCGCGTAGGTTCGCGACCTGCCAGTCCTCCAGTCCGCGCACGTTGGCCTGGGCCCGATCGAGGAGCCGGATGATCTTGGGCGCGGTCAGCAGCGCGTGGTATTCGGTCTCCAGGGCGGCGAGTTGCTCCCCGCGCACCTCGGCGCTGCCGCGCGGCATCATCACAGCCGCATCCCAGCGCAGCAGCGACAGCGCGCCGCGGAAAGCATGGAGCCGGCGCCACTCCTGCTCCAGCAGCTGGTACGGGGTTGCGGTCATAAGTTATTATAAATCAAATAGTTATAGCAGTCCCCGGCCATCGCAGAGATCCAGCATCCGGCACCAGTGCGGCCAGTCGGTTGCGATCCAGCCCACGGCCAGGGAAACGATCAGCAGGCCGGTTACGGCCAGAAATACCACCAAACGGCGCATGTTTCGAATCATAGCCGCCTTGACCCCTGGCCTGCTGGCCGCTTTAGTAGACTGGCCAGGTGCCGATCAGGATCTGCTATCTGAGCGCCGAAGTGGCGCCTTTTGCCAAGGTCGGCGGCCTCGCGGACGTCTCGGGCGCGCTCGTCAAATACCTGCATGCCGCCGGGCACGACATGCGCCTGTTCATGCCCTTCCACGGCTCGATCCGGCGCGAGGGGCTGGAGACCTATCCGGTGGCCTTCCTGCAGGACGTGCCGGTGAAGATCGGGCCGCAGCTCTATCGCTTCTCCGTGCAGACCGCGCGCCTGCCGGGCACCGAGGCCTTCGTCTACCTGGTGGATTGCCCCGCCGTCTTCGGCGGGCCCAGCATCTACACGGCCGACCCGCACGAATACCGTCGCTACCTGCTGCTGACGCACGCCGCGTTCCTGAGCTGCCAGCGCATGGGCTTCGCGCCGCAGATCCTGCACTGCAATGACTGGCACACCGCCATTGCGCCGCTCTGGCTCCGCTCGATCTATCGCTGGGACCAGCTCTTCGCAGCCACGCGCAGCGTGATGGCGATCCACAATCTCGCCTACCAGGGGGTGCTGGGACCCACCGCCGCCAGCGAGGTGCTCTCGGGCGCAGGGCCTGAGATGCTCCATCAGGATGACCTGCGCGCGGGTCGCATCAACCTGCTGCGCCATGGCCTGCTGTACGCCGATCTGCTGGTTACCGTGAGCCCGAGCTACGCGCGCGAAATCCAGACGCCCGAATACGGCGCCGGGCTCGATGACACGCTGCGCGCGCGCAAGGCTTCGCTCCTTGGCATTCTCAACGGGGTGGACTACCAGGAATGGGATCCGCGCAACGACAAATGGCTGCCCCGCCACTACGGCGCCAGCCAGCTCGGGGTGAAGGCCGGCCTCAAGGATGAATTTCTCGCGCGCCTCAAACTTCGGGTCGGCGAGCGAGTGCCGCTGATCGGCATGATCACCCGCCTCGCCACCCAGAAGGGAGTCGACCTGCTGCTCAAGGCGCTGCCACCGCTCCTGGCGGCCCGCCAGTTCAGTCTCGCGGTGCTCGGCTCAGGCGAGGCGCTCTACGAGGAATTCTTCAGCACGCTGGCCCAGAAGTTCCCGGGTCGCGTCGCCTTCCATCGCGGCTACAGCGACGAGCTGGCGCACTGGATCGAAGCGGCGAGCGACATGTTCCTGATGCCCTCGCGCTACGAGCCCTGCGGGCTCAACCAGATGTACAGCCTGCGCTACGGCACGGTGCCGATCGTGCGCCGCACGGGTGGCCTCGGCGATTCGGTGCAGCACTTCGAGGCGACGACCGGCAGCGGGACCGGCATCGTCTTCAACGACTACAACGAACAGGCCGTGAGCTGGGCGATCAGCATGGCGCTCGATCTGTACCAGCAGAAGGGCGCGTGGCGGCGCCTGGTGCAAAACGGCATGGCGCGGGATTTCTCCTGGAAGCGCCAGGTGCAGCACTACGTCGAGGCCTACGCGCAGCTGGCCGGATGAGGCGCCGCACGCTTCAGGCGTGATGCCCGGCGATCCTGGGGCGCGCCTGGATCTGCTCCAGTGGCACGCCCCTGGTCTCGATGACCATCGTCAGCGCCGGCGGCGGCGGCGATGCCCAACCACATGCAGAGCGTCGCGATTCTTGTCATGTTCCGCCCGCTCGAGGCTATGATATTCACCGCAACGGCGCGGGGCGAGTCGCGCAATTCCTGAAGGCACCGGCATGACTGCATGGCTGGACAGTGCGGGCCGGTTCTTTAATCCCGATCCGCAGCTCAGCGTCTCCCAGATCGAGGGCGAGCGGGTCTGCGTCGTCGTTGACAACGCCCTGAGCAACCCTGAGGGCCTGGTCGACTGGGCAGCGGCCCAGGCCTTCGAGCCGGCGCGGGATTACCCCTATCCCGGTCTGGTGCTCGAGGCACCTATGGCCATGACGCAGCGCGTGGCTGACCATTTCGCCCTGTACGCACGCGGCAAGCTGCGGGCGCGGCGCACACAGAGTGCTGCGGTGCGACTGTCGCTGGTGACAGTGCCGCCTGACCAGCTGTACCCGGTCCAGTGGCAATGCCATCGTGACCTGCTCGCCGAGAAACCGGACCGGGTGATCTTTGCGGCCATGGTGCTCTATCTGTTCCGCGACCCGGTGCTCGGTGGCACGAGTTTCTACAGGCCACGCCAGAGCGCGGAAGAGACCGCCCGCATCAATTCCGATTGCCAGACCATGAGCGCGGCCGAGTTCGGCGCCCGCTATGGCCTCAAGGCCGGCTACATGACCGGCAGCAATGCGTACTTCGAGCACATCGGCCGCGTCCCCGCCGCCTGGAACCGGATGATTTACTACGACGGCGGCCTGTATCACTCAGGAGATATCGGCGAGCCGTCCCGGCTCAGCGCGGACCCGCGCGTCGGCCGGCTCACCCTCAACGGCTTCTTTACCTGCTCTCGCTACGCGGGCTGAACCTCGGCTAATTGCAATCGTCGCTCACGCCCGCGGCGGTGTTCCCGGCCTGTTGCTGCTTGCAGCGGTCCGACGCGCGCGCGATGTCTTTCTTCTGCAGCGTCTTGAGCCGGTCCTCTTCGCTCTGCCTCGCCGCCACCACCATCTTGGCGTGATCCAGATCGCCCTGCAGCCCCGGCGCACCAGCCGGGCGCTCGAGGGTGGCGACGCGATCGGCGCCGATCGTCAGGTAGGTGTAAAAGTCCGTTTCAGCACCGCTGGGCCACACGGCCTTGACGTCGGGCGTGCGGAAGCTGTTCGACTTGCCATCGCCGCTGTAGGTGCGGGTCACGGGCACCTGGCCCACGGACTTGCCGTCCTCGAAGATCTCTGCTCCGTCGGGCATGCTCTTGTAGGTCAGCATCGCCGTGGTCGGCGGCGTGGTGGCGCACCCGGCCAGCGCGGCAATGAGGACCGAGGCTAGGATCGGTAGCGGGGAAATCATTCGCATGGCGGCTCCTGTCAATGGCTTCAAGTTCGGGCACCCGGGGCGGCGCCCGCCACGCAGTGCTCCGCAATGAACCTGGCGTGTTTCGGCATCACTTCGGTGCACGCGGCGATGACACCCGCCACCTCGTCAAGATAAGCCGCAATCTCCGCTTCGCTCAGCAGGTCTGTCAAGGGATGGTAGGTCGCCGGGCGGATGCGCTGGCCGTGCATCACCTGCAGCCAGCTCACCTTCGCAAACAGCTCGTTGCCTTCGCGAAACACCCGCCCGTGCGTACCGAAAAGCTCCATTCGATGACGCAATGCGGGTGGGACATCCATGGTGCGGCAATAGTTCCAGAACGGCGTGTCGGTGCGTTCCGTGGCCTTGTAGTGCAGGATGATGAAATCGCGCACCCACTCGTATTCCTGCTGCATCACCTTGTTGTACTGCGCCACGTCCGTGGGCTCGAAGCCCGCGGAGGGAAAGAAGGTCAGCAGGTGCGCGATGCCCATCTGCACCAGGTGGATACTGGTGGACTCCAGGGGCTCGAGGAACCCGCTGGCGAGGCCGATGGCCACCACATTCTTGCTCCAGGCGAGCTTGCGCCGGCCGGTCACGAAGCGGATCGGGCGCGGCTCGGCCAGGGCTTTGCCATCCAGGTTGCCCAGCAGCGTCGTCGTCGCCTCATCCTCGCTCAGGTGCTTGCTCGAGAAGACGTAGCCATTGCCGATGCGGTGCTGCAGCGGAATACGCCACTGCCAGCCGGCCTGGCGCGCCGTCGAGCGCGTGTAGGGGTGGAAATCCGTCGTCGACGCGCAGGGCACCGCGATGGCCCGGTCGCACGGCAGCCAGTGCGACCAGTCCTCGAAGCCGGCCTTCAGCGCGCCCTCGATCAGCAGCGCGCGGAAGCCCGAACAGTCGATGAACAGCTCGCCCTCGACTGACTGTCCCGACTGCAGCTTCACGGCCGATACGTGGCCATCGCCCTCGCGCAGCACGACATCGACGATCCGTCCTTCGATGCGCTTCACGCCGCGCGCTTCGCTGAGGCGGCGCAGGTAGCGGGCGTACAGCGAGGCGTCGAAGTGAAAGGCATAGGCGATCTGCGACAGGGGTGACTTGGGCATGTCCATGCGCGGCCGCATGAACCTGTCCTGCAGGCAGGCCATCGTGTTGATCGAGTAGTACTCGAGTTCCTTCGCCTTGCCGGCGAGGTACTGCTTCAGCCAGTACTGGTGGAAGTCGACCGTCCAGTTGTCCTGGCCGATGACGCCAAAACCGTGGAAGTAGTGATCGCCGAGCCGTCCCCAGTTGACGAACTCGATCCCGAGCTTGAAGGAGGCCTGGGTCTCGCGAATGAACTCGTCTTCGTTGATCTCCAGCATGCGGTTGAACAGCTGGATCATCGGGATCGTCGCTTCGCCGACGCCGACAGTGCCGATCTCCTCGGACTCGACCAGGGAGATGGAATACAGCCCCTTGAGCACCTTGGCGAGCGCGGCAGCCACCATCCAGCCCGACGTACCGCCGCCGACGATGACTACTCTGAGGGGCTCACCGTTCTTCATCGGCTTACTTTGCACCATGCGGCCCAAAAGAAAAACCCTTGCCGCAGTGCGCGGCAAGGGTTGTTCAGCTGACTAAGACGCGTGGCTAGTACCGGTAGCTGACCCTGAAGATGTAGGTCGCGCCGGTCTGGTTCGTGAACGTGTTGCCGTTCGCCTGAAGCTCCTTGTAAATGGGCTTGTTCAGGTTGTTGCCCTCGAAGCGGAACCCGAGGCCCTTGAGAGGTCCGGACGGGAACTCATAGCCGGCCTGCGCGGAGACCCAGGTCTGCGGCGTCACGATTACCAGCGTCGGATAGCCGCCAACAGTGGTATTGGCCACGCTGCCGACGTACTGGGAGCGCTTGTTGTCGGCAACGAAGGCGCTGAAGCCCCACCGCTCAAAATAGAACACCGCCTTTTCATTGATGTGCGACAGGCCCGGAAGGGGAATGCTCGCACCTCCGGTCGGCACCTGCTGCGAGGGATTCAGGCCGATCAGGTTCGGCAGGCTCACGGAACTTTCCGTCGAGGAATAGCTCGCCGTGAGGCCGAAGCCCTCCAGCCAGTCGGTCATCATGCTGAACGGTATGGACGCCGCCAGCTCGAGGCCCTTGAGGTCCCCGCCGCTGCCGTTGATAGTCTGCGTAAAGGTACCCAGGATGCCGCCGTGCGTCGGGAACGCACCGACCGTGGCCACGGGAGTCTGCAGTCCGATCTGCGGCGCGATCGTCGAGAAATTGTAGCCGCCGTAGTTCGTTGCCGGGGTGATGTAGGTATCCAGCTTCTTGTAGAAGATGGCGGCGCTGAAGTAGGCCTTGGTCTGGAAGTACTTCTCGAACGACAGGTCAAACGACTTGGCCTTGAAGGGCTTGAGGCGCGGATTGCCCGCCGAGCCGACGATGGTGTTGTAGGTACCCGAGCACAGGCCGTTGACAATGGTGTGGCAATCACCGGTATTGGTGTCCAGGGACGCCGCCAGCGAGTTGCGCATGTCGGTCAGGTTGGGCCTTGCGATCTGCACGCCCGCGCCGAAGCGCAGCAGCTTGCCATCGCCCAGGTCGCCGGTCAGGTTGACCGTGGGCAGAACGTCGGAGTAAGTCACGCCGTCCGACGTGAGCGTGCCCGCCGGGTTCGTCAACGTCACGCTGGAATTGACGTCGGCGCGATAACCCCCGGAGGACTGGTCGGTCTCGACGAGCTGCACGCCGATATTGCCGTGGACGGGCATGCTGCCCATCTTGGTGTCGAGATCCAGCTTCACGTACTCCGTCGTGACCTGTTCCCTGATGTTCCAGGTCTTGGACAGGATGTCATCGTTGTACTTGCGCAGGATCACGGCGCCGGGCCATAGGCCCGCCTGCGGGTCGAAGGACAGCATGTTGATGCCCGAGCCGCCCACGTTGGTTTCGACGGTGGAGCCCGCGGGGAATGGAATGGGGTCGTACCCGGCGTTGCCGGCCGAGATGATCAGGCCCTCGTCGGTGAGGCGGTCCTTGGCGCGCCTGCTGTAGTTCATGCCGAACTGCAGGTCCGTGAAAATGCCGGCGTGGCCAAAGCTGTCCTTGAAGTCCAGCCGGGCCGAT
>JANXYA010000117.1 GCA_025350345.1 Gammaproteobacteria bacterium | reverse complement strand
CGGTGCCGTGGCTGCACCCACGGCCAGCCTGCACTTCGACGCCGAGCTGCTGGCCTCACTGGCCGCGCGGGGTGTCGGCTGCGCCACGGTGACGCTGCACGTGGGTGCCGGCACCTTCCAGCCCCTGCGCGCGGAGGAGCTCGACGGACAGGTGCTGCACGCGGAGTGGTATGCGGTGCCCGCCGACACGATGGTGGCCATCGCCCGTGCCCGCGCCGCCGGCGCTCGCGTGATCGCCGTGGGCACCACGGTGGCGCGTGCGCTGGAGTCGACGGTGGCGACGGGCGAGGCCTGCGGGGACACCCGCCTGTTCATCCGCCCGGGCTTTGTCTTTCGTGCGATCGACGGGCTCATCACCAATTTCCATCTGCCCGGCTCCTCGCTCCTGATGCTGGTGGCGGCCTTCGCCGGGCGCGAGGCCATACTCGCCGCCTACGCGCACGCCGTCGCGCAGCGCTACCGCTTCTTCAGCTATGGTGACGCCATGCTGGTCTGGCCGGCGCCGGGTGCGCGCGCATGACACTGCGGTTCGAACTGCTCCACTCCGAAGGCGCGGCGCGCTGCGCCCGCCTGCACCTGCCGCACGGTGTGGTGGAGACACCGGCGTTCATGCCGGTGGGTACCTACGGCACGGTCAAGGCAATGGCGCCCTGGGAACTGGAGGCGCTCGGCGTGCAGATCGTGCTCGGCAATACCTTTCACCTCGCGCTCCGTCCCGGAGCGGAGATCGTCGGGCTGCACCGCGACGGTCTGCACGGCTTCATGGGCTGGACGCGGCCCATCCTCACCGATTCGGGCGGTTTCCAGGTCTTCAGCCTCGCCGCCCTGCGCCAGATCAGCGAAGCGGGCGTGCGCTTCCGATCCCCGGTGGACGGGAGCGAGGTGCAGATGAGCCCCGAGGACTCCGTCGAGGTGCAGCGCGTGCTGCGCTCCGACATCGCCATGGCCTTCGATGACTGCACGGCGTATCCGGCGACCGAGGCGCAGGCGCGCGAGTCGATGGAAAGATCGATGCGCTGGGCGGAACGCAGTTACCTTCATTACTATCGCGACGAACCGCCGGGACATCTGTTCGGCATCGTGCAGGGCGGCGTGCACACCACGCTCCGCAGCGCTTCGCTCGAGGCCCTGGGCCGGCGCGAGTGGGCGGGGCTGGCGATCGGCGGCCTGGCGGTGGGCGAGCCGGAATCCGAGCGGCTGCGGGTGCTCGAGCACACGGTGCCGCTGATGCCAAGCCATCGTCCACGCTACCTTATGGGCGTCGGCTATCCACAGGACATCGTGGCCGCCGTGCAGCGCGGCGTCGACCTGTTCGATTGCGTGATGCCGACGCGCCACGCCCGCAACGGGCACCTGTTCACCTCCGCTGGCGTCATCAATATCCGCAATGCCTGCTACCAGCGGGACACGGGGCCACTGGATCCGGAGTGCCGCTGCAGCACCTGCCAGCGCTATACACGCGCCTACCTGCGCCACCTGGACCGGTGCGGGGAGATCCTCGGCGTACGGCTGGGCACGCTCCACAACCTGCATTTCTATCTCGATCTGATGCGCCAGATCCGCGCCAGCATTGCCGCCGGTACCCTGGCCCAGCTCAGCGCCCGGATTTTGGCGATTCCACGGCGCAGCCCCGCGGCTATGGCATAATGCCGCCCTTTTTCGCACCCAGCCGAAGGGGCTGACCATGAATTTCCTGATCTCACCGGCATACGCGCAGGCGGCCGCCCCTTCCTCGGGCGGCGGGCTCAGCCAGATCCTGATACTGGTCGTGTTCGTGGCGATCTTCTACTTCATGCTGATTCGCCCGCAGCAGAAGCGCATGAAGGAACAGCAGGCGATGCTGGCCAAGCTCGCCAACGGCGATGAAGTGGTCACGAGCGGCGGCATCCTCGGACGCATCACCGAGGTCGGAGAAACCTTCGTGACCCTCGAGGTCGCCGAGGGCGTGCGTATCAAGGTGCAGCGCGGCCAGATCTCCCAGCTCATGCCCAAGGGCACGCTGAAAGGCGCCTGAGAGAATCCCATGCTGGAATTTCCGCGCTGGAAGTACGCGCTCGTCGCGCTGGTCACGCTCCTGGCGCTGATCTTCGCCCTGCCGAATTTCTTCGGCACCGATCCGGCCCTGCAGGTGGCCCGCAAGAACCGCTCGGCCATGGACGATTTCGCCCGCCAGGCCATCGAGCAGGCGCTCACGGCACATACGGCGCCCTTTCACGGTGATTATCTCGACGACGGCAAGCTAATCGTCCGCTTCGCCAGCGTGGCCGACCAGCTCAAGGCGCGCGACGCGGTCAACGAATTCATGGCGACGGACTACATCTCCGCGCTGACGACCGCCTCGCGGGCTCCGGAGGCGCTGCGCCACATCGGCCTGCGGCCGATGCCGCTGGGCCTGGATCTGCGCGGTGGCCTGTACCTGCTCTACCAGGTGGACGTCAACGGCGCGGTCGCGCAGCTCCTCGAGAGCTACGACCAGGGGTTCCGCCGCATCCTCAGCAGCGCCAACCTGCCCTTCAACGACATCACCAGCTACACCTCGAGCAAGAGCACGATTCCCAACGCGCTGCGCGTCTCGCTCCCCGCGGGCGCCGACGTAGGCGCGGTGCGCGATGCGCTGCGCAAGGGCAACACCGACCTGATCTTCAGCATCGGCAGCGATGCCACCGGTCCGACCATCGAAATGGAGCTCAGCCCCACGCAGGTGCGGGCCCGCCAGGACTACGCGCTGCAGAAGAACATCACCACGCTGCGCAACCGCGTCAATGAACTGGGCGTTTCCGAGCCGATCGTCGCCCAGCAGGGGATCGATCGCATCAACGTGCAGCTGCCCGGCGTGCAGAACTCCGCCGAGGTCAAGGACATCCTGGGCAAGGTGGCGACCCTCGAGTTCCGTCTCGAGGATTCGCAGAACAGCGCCCCCGAGGCGCAGCAGCGCGGGCGCGCGCCCCTGGGCTCCAAGCTCTATCAGATGGAAGGCCGGCCGGTGCTGCTCAAGCGCGAGCTGATCGCCACGGGCGACCAGCTCACCAACGCCACCTCGACCAACGGCAATGAGGGACCCGAGGTCAACGTCACGCTCAACGGCCAGGGCGGCGATTCCATGCTGCGCAACACCCGCCTCAACGTCGGCCGGCGCATGGCGGTGGTCTATATCGAGAAGAGCCGCGAGACCCGCGTGATCGACGGCCAGAAGACCACCCGGGATATCACCGCCGAGAAAATCATCAGCCTGGCGACGATTCGTGCCGTGCTCAGCAACCAGTTTCGCATCACCGGGCTCTCGTCCGTGGAAGCGCGCGAGCTGGCACTGCTGATGCGCTCCGGTTCGCTGTCGGCACCCATCTTCGCGGTGGAGGAGCGCACCATCGGCCCCAGCCTCGGGGCGGAGAATATCCGCAAGGGTGTGCAGGCGCTGCTGATCGGCATGCTGGCGGTCTTCGTCTTCATGGCGCTGTACTACCAGCGCTTCGGCCTGGTCGCCAACGTGGTGCTGGTGGCCAACGTGGTGCTGCTGACCGCGCTCCTGTCGATGCTGCGTGCGACGCTCTCCTTGCCTGGCATCGCGGGCATCATCCTGACGGTTGGTATCGCCGTGGACGCCAACGTGCTGATCTACGAGCGCATCCGCGAGGAGCTGCGGAACGGTGTGACCCCGCAGGCGGCGATACGCGCCGGCTTCGACAAGGCCTTTTCGGCGATCCTGGATTCGAACGTCACGGCCTTCATCGCGGGCCTGGTGCTGTGGGTCGTCGGTCGCGGTGCCATCCGGGGCTTCGCCGTGGTGCTGACGCTGGGCATCCTCACCTCGATGTTCACCTCGCTCATGGGCAGCCGGGCGTTGATCACGATCATGTATGGCGGGCGCAGCAAGGTCGCGCGCCTGTCGATAGGCTAGGAGAGCAGCGTGGAGTTTTTCAAGAAAGCCACGAACTTTCCCTTCATGTCCACGCGCAAGCTGTGGTACGGCCTGTCGATCGTGCTGATGGTGATCGCAATCGGCTCCTTCTTCCTGCGCGGCCTCAACCTGGCGGTGGATTTCACCGGCGGCGTGCAGGTGCAGGCCAGCTTCAGCAATGCCGTGAATATCGACACGCTGCGCTCGGGTCTGGAGCGCGCCGGGTTCCGCGAGGAGCAGGTCCAGTACCTGGGTTCCTCACGCGAGGCTGCGATCCGCCTGCCGACGCAGACCGGCCAGTCCGGGGATGTGATCCGCGCCCGGGTCGAGGGGGTGCTGCACTCGATCGATCCGCGGGCCGAGGTGACCAGTCTCGACGTGGTGGGCTCGCAGGTGGGAGAGGAGCTCAAGAGCGGCGCGGTGCTCGCGCTCACCGCGACGCTGGCGCTGATCTTTATCTACATCGCCGTGCGTTTTCATACCTGGCGCCTCTCGCTCGGTGCGATTCTCGCGGTGCTGCACGACCCGATCCTGGTGCTGGGGGCCTTCTCGCTGTGGCATACCTCATTTGACCTGCCGGTGGTGTCGGCCATGCTGGCGGTGATCGGCTATTCACTGAACGACACCGTCGTGGTCTTCGATCGCATCCGCGAGCGCTTCGAGGGGAGCCGGCGGCTGGAGCCGGTCGCGGTGCTCGACCAGTCGATCAACCAGACCCTGTCGCGAACCATCATGACCAAGGTCGTGACGCTCATCGTCGTGGTGGCGCTCTACATGCTGGGCGGTCAGGCGCTCAAGGGTTTTTCGGCAGCCCTGATCATCGGGATCGTCGCCGGCACCTATTCCTCGATCTACATCTCGAGCGCCATTGCGCTGGACTGTGGCCTGAAGGCCGAGCACCTGCTGCCTACCGCCGTGAAAAAGGCGCTCGACGAGCTGCCCTGAGCGATCGCACCGGGGCGAGGCCGGGGCACGCATGCTGCAACTGCTGAACGAACCGGGTACCTGGGCCGCGTTCGCGACCCTGACGGTGCTCGAGACCGTGCTCGGCATCGACAACGTCATCTTCCTGGCGATCCTGGTCGGCCGCCTGCCCCCCGCCAGCCGGTCGCGCGGGCGCGTGGTCGGCCTGGGGCTCGCGATGTTCACGCGCCTGGCGCTGCTGTTCTCCATCATCTGGCTGACGCGCCTGACGCAGCCCTGGTTCGAGCTGCTCGGGCAGCCGGTTTCGGGACGCGATCTGATCCTGGGCAGCGGAGGCCTGTTCCTGCTGGTCAACAGCGTGCTCGAGATCCATCGCACTCTCGAGGGCGCGGCGGCGAAACGCGGCGCGCGCGTGGTGGCCAGCTTCACCTCCATCGTGCTGCAGATTGCGGTGATCGACATCGTCTTCTCGCTCGATTCCGTGTTCA
>JANXYA010000093.1 GCA_025350345.1 Gammaproteobacteria bacterium | reverse complement strand
GCCGGCGAGCATGCGAGCCTTCACCTCCTGCGAGGTTTCCCAGAATTTCTTTTCCGGGATGCGCTCCAGGCCCTGCCAGAAGGCGGCATCGTTGAGCCGTTCACGCCATTCGGGGCCCAGATTGGCATCGAAGAAGCGGCTCCAGGTCTGCGCCAGGAACGTCGGCACGTGCACGCCGTTGGTGATATAGCCGACCGGATTTTCGCTCACCGGCACGTCATTCCAGTGATCGGCGCACAGCTTCGCCGAGACCCGTCCGTGTATCCGGCTCACGCCGTTGACGCGCCGCGCGCCCGCCAGCGCCAGGCGCGTCATGTTGAAGCGCTGATTGTCGCCCGGTGCGCGCGCCAGCTGCATCACCCGCTCCTGGGGCAGTCCCGACTGGCGCAGATACTCGGCGAAACAGGCGTTGAACAGGCCATCATCGAAGGCGTCGTGGCCGGCCGCCACCGGTGTATGCGTGGTAAACACGCATTGCGGCGCGGTCGCTTCCAGCGCCGTCTCGAAATCGAGCCCCCGCGCCATCGCCTCACGCAGCAGCTCGAGTATCAGGAATGCCGCGTGGCCCTCGTTGATATGCCAGACCGCGGGCGCCAGGCCGAGCGCGCGCAGCAGCCGCACACCGCCGATGCCGAGGATCATCTCCTGGCGGATGCGTGCCGCATCGCCACCCCCGTAGAGCCGGTGCGTGATGTCGCGGTCCTCGCTGACGTTCTCGCTGCAGTTGGTATCGAGCAGGTAGACCGCCACGCGCCCGACGAGCGCCTGCCACACCCGCGCCTTCACCTCGCGCTCCCCGATGCGCACCGAGACCTTGAGCAACTCGCCGGCCGCGTTGTTCACGACCTCGACCGGCAGATCGCGCGCGTCGGTATCGGCATAGTCGGCGTGCTGCACGCCTTCGCTGTCGACCCGCTGCGTAAAGTAACCCTGCCGGTAGAGCAGCCCCACGGCGATGAAGTTGAGGCGTTCGTCGCTCGCCGCCTTGCAGTAGTCGCCGGCCAGGATCCCGAGGCCCCCGGAGTAGTTCGGAAAGCTCTCGTGAAAGCCGTACTCGGCGCAGAAATAGGCGGTCAGCGGCTGGTCGGCACGCGGCGGCGCCTTGACGTAGCTGTCGAGGTAGTCGACCACCTGCCGATAGCGCTCGACGTAGACCGGATCACTGGCGGCACGCTCCAGGCGCGTCTGATCCAGGCAGCGCAGCATGAGCCGCGGATTGCGTTCCACCTGCTCCCACAGCTCCGGATCCAGATCCTGGAACAGCGCCCGCGCCGGGCGATGCCAGCTGAAGAACAGGTTGGCGGCGAGTTCGGGCAGGCGCGCCAGTGCCGCAGGTATGGGAGAAGTGACTTCGAGGAGGTGCATTGCCGGAGCTTACCAGCGTGAATATTGCGGGCGTCGCCCTTTCACCAAGCCGTGTGTAAACCGAGCAATTGGTATTCCTTGAGGCCACGATCTCGCGTGATTAATGTCCATCTTCGCTGCAGGCATTGCCAGATCAACATCCGATCAAACGGATCCTTATGCGCAACCCTGGGCAAACGATGAAAACTGGCAGACTCCTCCGCGGAAAGCGCTGAGATCGACAGACCCATTTGACGGCCGACGCCGACCAGGTCTTCTGGCGAGCAGCCGGTAATCTTCAATTTGCCGAGGGAGAACTTGACGGCTATTTCCCAGAAGGTGACGGTACTGACGTGAATCTCATTGCCCGGATTAGCGATAGCCGCGCGCATCGTGGCCGATAATTTATCCGGGGCCGCCACGGCCCAGAGAAAGCTGTGCGTATCCAGTACTGCGATCATGCTTTGAGAAATTCATCGTCGGTCAGCGCGAAATCGCGGCCAAATGTCACGCGTGTCGTGGATTGCAGCAGTCCGAGTGGCCGCTTCTTTCGTGGTTTCAGTTCCGAATACGGAACCATAGCCGCGACCTTTCGGTGGTTGCGGCCGTACGATACGACAATCGTTTCGCCGTCGCGCACGGCGTCGAGCGCCTCGGAAAAGCGGCTTTTAAAATCGCCGACGGTCATGGTTTTCATGGCAACTCACTCCTGACGATAATCCTGCGCCGCCGCCTTTTAATTGTCAACTTGACAAGATAGGCGTTACATTGGATGCTTTGCCGAAATGCGAATTGCCCATGCACTCTGCGCACT
>JANXYA010000036.1 GCA_025350345.1 Gammaproteobacteria bacterium | reverse complement strand
TGATCAGCGGCGCCATCTGGCTCGTGCTGGGCCTGGCCGTGCTGCTGGCGTGGCACGATGCCGGGGTGGCCGCCAGGCTCGACATCGCCGCGGGGCCGGCAGGGCCGGCCATCGCCTCCGGTTTCCTGCTCGCTGCCCTGTTCACCGCGATCGGCGCCTGGCTCGCGCCACGGCGTGGTGTCGTCGCTGGCGTCGCGACCGCCACGCTCGGGAGCCTCGCCCTGCTCACCGTGCTGCTTCCGGCCGCGAAACAGATGCCGGGCCAGCGGGGCATCGAGGCACTGGTCACAGCCGCCGCGGCGCAAGGGGAGGCCGGCACTACGATCTACTGTGTCGATGACTACGAGCAGTCGATACCGTTTTACCTCCAGCGTCCCTGCACGCTGGTCGGCTACCGTGGAGAACTCGATTTCGGGCTGCGGCAGGAACCGGAGCGCTGGATCCCGGACCTGGGGCAGTTTGCCGCCCGGTGGCAGGGCGAGACGCAGGCGCTGGCCCTGATCCGCACCGGAAGTTACCTGAAATTGCGCGAGATGGGACTGCCGATGCGCGTGATATACACTGCGCCGTCCCTGGTCGCGGTAGTCCGGAAATGAAGGGTCCACAACTCGCGCTGGTGCTTTCTGGGGTGCTGCTCAATGCCATCGCCCAGCTGTTCCTGAAGGCCGGCGCCGGATCGCTCGCCGATCTGGAACTGCGGGCCGGCAATGCGCTGGCCATCGCCGGGCGGCTGGCGTTCAACCCGCCGATCATCGCCGGCCTCGCCTGCTACGCCCTGAGCGTCGTGGTGTGGATCCTGGCCCTCGCGCGCGTCGAGGTCAGCGTCGCCTATCCGATGCTGTCGGTGGGTTACGTCGTCAATGCCGTGGCGGCGTGGTGGCTGTTCGGGGAGAACCTGAGTGGCGCGCGTATCGCCGGCATTGGCATCATCCTGGTCGGAGTCTGGCTGGTGGCGCGCAGCTCCGGCGGCAGCTGAGCGGACCGATGACGACGAGCCCGTTCCTTCCCTTCACCCGTCCCTCGATCGACGAGGCGACCATCGCCGCGGTGGGCGAGGTCCTGCGCTCCGGATGGATCACCAGCGGACCGAAGGTGCGTGATTTCGAGGCGCAGCTGTCGGCGCTGTTTGGCGGACGGCCGGTGCGCGCGCTGAGCTCCGCGACCGGAGGGATGGAGATTGCGCTCGCCCTGGCGGGCGTGGGTGCGGACGATGAGGTCATTACCACGCCGCTGTCGTGGGTGGCGACCGCGAACGTGGTGCTGCGCGCTGGCGCGCGCCCCGTGTTCGTCGACTGCGATGCGCGTACGCGCAACATCGACCTGGAATTGATCGAAGCGGCGATCACGCCGCGCACGCGGGCGATCATGCCGGTGGATCTGGCCGGTCTCCCGGTCGATCGCGACCGCCTGTACGCGATCGCCACGGCGCGACGGCTGCGGGTCATTGAGGATGCCGCGCAGTCGATGGGCGCGAACTGGGCCGGGCGCATGATCGGCAGTTGCGGCGACCTGGTCTCCATCAGCTTCCACGCCAACAAGAACATCACGAGCGCGGAGGGCGGTTGCCTGGTGCTCAACGACGAGGAGGAGGCGCGGCGCTGCGAGCTGTGGCGATTGCAGGGCGCGGTGCGCCACGGCGACAGCTGGGAAGGCATGGATGTCACGCTCGCGGGCGGCAAGCACAACCTCACCGATATCGCCGCCTGCATCGGCCTGGGGCAACTGCCGCACCTGGCCGCGTTTACGGCGCGGCGGCGCGAGCTGGCGCGGCGCTATTTCGCCCGCATCGATCGCTCGCTCGGCTGCGAGCTGCCGCTCGAGGACTACACGCAGTCGAACTGGCACATGTTCCAGCTGCTGCTGCCCGAAGGGGCCGAGCGCGGCGTCTTCATCAGCGAGATGCGCGCGGCCGGCATTGGCATCGGCGTGCACTACCCGGCGATGCACCTGTTCACCCTGTTTCGCCGCCTGGGCTTTGGCCCCGGGGACTTCCCGGTGGCCGAGCGCATCGGCCGCAGCATTGTCAGCCTGCCGATGTTTGCGGTCATGCAGGACGGCGATGTCGATCGCGTGCTGGCCGCGCTCCCGGCGGCGGTGGCGGCCGCCACGAAGACGCGGGCGGCATCCGGAGCCAGGCGCGCATGAGCGACACCCTGCCGGAGATCTCGCTGGTCATACCGGTCTACAACGAGGAGGCCGCGTTGCCGCTGCTGTTTGCGCGGCTCTATCCGGCGCTCGATGCGCTGCAACGCAGCTATGAAGTGATCTTCGTCAATGACGGCAGCCGCGACGGCTCGGTGGCAATCCTGCGCGAGCAGTTCGAGCGGCGCCCCGAGGTCACGCGGGTGGTGCTGTTCGCGGCGAACTTCGGGCAGCACCGCGCCATCCTGGCTGGCTTTGCCTATGCGCGCGGCCGCTACCTGATCACGCTTGATGCCGACCTGCAGAATCCGCCCGAAGAGATTCCGCGCGTGCTCGCCGAGCTCGACGCCGGCCACGACTACGTCGGCACGATCCGCAAGCAGCGGCAGGACAGCGCCTGGCGCCGCTGGGCGTCGCGCTTCATCAACATGCTGCGCGAGCGCACCACGCGCATCCGCATCACCGATCACGGCTGCATGTTCCGCGGCTACGCGCGCAG